>CAZALQ010000058.1:0-8804 GCA_964485605.1 uncultured Oscillospiraceae bacterium | reverse complement strand
AAGAGAAAAGGCAAATATATTCTCCGGCATTTACTGCGGATCTTCAAATTACGGCATGGCTTTAGAATTTCCTTTGTATAGGGATGAGTTTGGAGTGTCATATATGGCATCGGAAGAATATTTTAATTCTTTATGCAATATCTCCGAAGATGAACTGAATATGTTTTTTGAAACTATTTCAAGTTCCAATGAATTTGATCTGATCATTTTGGATATTCCTTTAAGAACGCCATCCTTTGAAAAATATATTTTCTGCTGCGAAAAGGCAGTAATCGTTTCAGGCTATATAAGGGAGAAAAGGTGGGTTTCAGATGACTTTTTAGCACATTTGAAAAGTGATGCCTCAGAGCTTAAAGAAAGTCCTGTATTTTTCAAATTTGCAGCAGAAGAAGATAAGGAAAGCTTTACAGATGATGATGTTGATATACACGGCCAATTCGGAGCGGAGGTAAGAGAACTTGCTGATGAATTATTCGCTTCTTAAAGAGCTTCCGTCTCCAAGCATGCTAGCCGATAGGGTAAGAAGCCGTATGGCCTTTGAGTCGACAGATAATGAAACTCTTCTTAAGCTTTGCCTAAATGAAGTATTTGGTTGTTACAAATGCTATGCCTTAAGCCTTCAGAAATGCGCAGATCTTGTAAGGAAAGTCTATTGCTGCATAAGGTGCGACCTGGAAATACTTCAGGACCTTTTAGATGATCCAAAGGTTTCGGAGATCATGGTCAACGGATACAAAAATGTATTCATCGAAAGAAACGGGCAGGTAGAAAGAGCTGATATATGCCTTGATTCAAAGGATCAGCTCATATCCATCATCCAAAGACTTGCAGCAGGAGTAGGAAGGGAAATCAATGATTTAAATCCCATAGTTGATGCAAGGCTTCCCGACGGATCAAGAGTTAATGCTGTAAACGATAATATCGCTTTAGGAGGACCTATCCTTACCATAAGGAAATTCGGAAAAACAGGGCTTCAAATGGAGGATCTTATAAAAAGGAACGATATTTCAAAGGAAGCAGCAGAATTCTTAAATGAAGCAGTAAAGATCGGCTGCAACATTTTCATCAGCGGAGGCACAAGCAGCGGGAAAACCACTTTTCTTAATATATTGTCCGACTGCATACCAAAAAATGAGCGGATCATTGTCATCGAAGACAGCGCAGAGCTGCAGATAAGAAATCATGAAAATGTCGTAAGAATGGAAGCAAGGTCTTCCAACGCCATGGGCAGAGGGGCTGTAAGCATAAGGGAGCTTATAAAGACAAGCCTTAGAATGCGGCCGGACAGGATAATTGTCGGTGAAGTAAGAGGCGATGAGGTCATAGACATGCTTGCTGCCATGAGCACAGGGCATGACGGATCATTATCAACGGGACATGCCAATTCACCTGAGGGCATGATAGGAAGGCTTGAGACCATGCATATATCGGGAAGTTCATTTCCCTTGACCGCAGTAAGAAGCCAGATAGCCGATGCCATAGATTTGATAGTACAGCTTAAACGCTTTCAGGACGGCCACAGAAGAGTGACGGAAATAACTGAAGTTTGCAAGGATATAAATGGAGAAATCAAGCTTAATACGCTCTTTGAAAGAGACAGTGAAGGCATCCTTAAAAGAACAGGACGAAAAGAAGAAGGAAGAAAGCTTAAAGGTATACACGGTTTATGAACTTTCATCTAAGGAGAAGCGGGACTATTACCTTTTATCCTTTTGCCTTTGCCTTTGCATAGGACTTCTTTTTTACGGCAGTTTTCTTTCGTCCATGCTTCTTTTATGCATAGCACCCTTTTTTGAAAACAGATATGCTTCGTACCTTTGCACTAAGCAAAAAAATGAGCTTTTAAGCCAGTTCAAAGATGCCCTTTATGCAATGTCAGCATCCATAGCTGCCGGAAGGCAGATGCCCAAAGCCATTGAAGATGCTTCAGCTTCTGCAAAGCTGTTTTCAGGGGAGTCATCTCCCATATATAGGGAACTGTCTTCAATAGTAAAAAGATACAGAGAAAGAAATGAGAGTATTGAAGATATGCTTTCGGATTTTGCAGGAAGGTCAGGCATTGAGGAAATTGAACTTTTTTCAAATTCCTGCAGCATTTGCAGATCAAGGGGAGGAGATCTTGAAAAGGTATGCTTAAAAAGTGCGGCGATGATAATAGAAAAAATAGAATTTGCGGAGGAGACAAATGCTGTATTAGCAGAGAAAAAAACGGATACGCTTCTTCTTATGGCCATGCCTCCGACAGTGCTTTTTTTCTTAAACATAAGCTCATACAAATATGTAAGTGTGCTTTACGAAAGCATGGAAGGAAGAGTGATAGCGACAATAGCTCTCTTTCTTATGATAACGGCAGTACTTTGGAGTTTAAAAATAATGAACTTGGAATATTAGAAAATGAACTTTATTCTATCAGCCTTCAGCTTTCCCTATACATAAATGCAGGCCTTGTTACAAGCTTGGCTTTGTCTAAACTGTCTTCCGATTACGGAAAAAGAAATACTCCGGGAGCAAGGCTCCTTAAATATGTACAAAGGCAGTCAGAAGAAAAGAATATGGCCTTTGAATCAATACTTTTTGATGAAGCAAGGAAGATCAAAAGCAAGACACTGATGAGGATATCCATATTGCTTCTTGAGAATAAGTCTAAAGGCAGCGAAGTTTCGGAAAAGCTTGAAGGGGAAAGAATCAGATTAAGAAACAGCCGTATAAACAGCGCTAAGGCGAAAGCCAAAAGAGCGGAAACAAAGCTGTGCTTTCCGCTCATGCTTCTTTTGGTTGCCTTGGTAGCCCTGTGCGTTGCACCGGCAATACTAAATATGTAAAAGGGGAAATTAAAATGCTCAAAAAAAGATCAAAGGGACTTGAAATGGTGGAAGTTGCCATCCTTATAGCAGTAGTGGTAGCTCTCGGCCTGATATTTAAAACTCAGCTTACGGCCTTTGTTAACAAGGTCTTTGGGAATTTAATGAATGCGGACTTTTAGGGGAAGCGCAACTGTAGAAGCATCTATGGTAATGCCTATCGTGATCTTGACTGTTATCGGTATGCTCACAGCCGGAATTTCAATGCTTGAGAAAGTTAAGGCTGTTTCTTTGGAAAAGAAGGGTTATTACTTTGAAATCATTAATCCCGAGCTTTCTCCGGAAAGGGTATTAAGGCTTAAATGGCTTGGAATAAGCATCATAGAAAATATGGAAGACTAAAGGGATATACAACAGTTTTCCTTGTGATGATCCTGGCTTCATATACAGTGGCAGTTTGCTCTTTGATAGAAGCTGCCTGCAGCTATGCCTCATCAAATATGGCTGAAAATGTATGCGCAGTATCGGGAAGGTCCATACTTTCTGAATATCAGGATAATCTTTTTTCAAGGTACGGATTATTCTTTTTAAGAAATACAGAAAGCATCTTGGAAAAGAAAGCCTCCTTTTATATCTCATCATCGCTTTGCATGCAAAAGGGCATCGTTAGATTTAAAAGCGCTGCAGCAGACCTTAATATGGCTTTTTATCCGGCAACTTCAAAAGATGAATTAAAAAGGCAAATATGGAAAGTTGCCATAGGCGTAAACGAGTATATACTCTCAAACTTTTCATATAGTAACAGCTTCTTGGAAAATACCTATTACAGATACGAAGTAGAAAAGATCATTTGCAATGAAAAGACCGATGAGGAAAACCTTGCTGAAATGATAAGAAAGCTTACAGCATTCAGATTTGCCGTAAATCTTGCCACACTTAATAAAGAGGATATTGATGTAAGCGCCATAGGAACCTTCATAGAAGCCGTAATACCGGGACATCTTGACGACGCAGGAGTGGAAGCTTCTCAGGCTTTAGAGCAGGCCCAAAGGGATGTCAGCAGGCTCTTTGAAGGATTGACTGTTCCAGTGCTTCCGTCAATGGAGAGCTTTGGAACATATAAAGACTATTTAAGGATATTTCTTGCGGCAATACCGGAAAACGAAAAGATGAGAAGGATGATGAATGTCATGGAGACAAATATACGCATGATAGACGGCATTATTTTTTCATTTTCCGATTACGTATATGCCTTCGATCTGAATGCGGTTTTAATAAGGGATCCTCTTGTAGACTTTCCCATTGGAGGACGAGGAACAAAACTTGTTTCCATGCATTTTTCATACAAGTAAAGGAAGCGTAACAGTAGATGCATCCATATCTCTTCCGGTTTTCATATTAAGCTTTGCGCTTCTTCTTTCCCTCATTTATGAGGCGGCCGAGGAGGATGCTCTTTATAGAGATCTCGCAAAAGAGATTAATATAGCAAGCTCTGCAGCAGGAGCTGCCAATATAGAAGTTCCTTTCATGGTGGCCATGGGGAAGACAAAAACAAGGGGTATAAACAGGTCCCTTTACTATAGGCCTTTCAGCGGAGAATCCGCAGAAGTAAGGCAAAGGGATACGACCGTATATATATTTCCAAGGAGCGGAACCAGATATCACGTGGCCGGCTGCTCAACTATGGACAGGCATGACGGATATGTATCCATCAGTAAGCAGGAAGCCATATCACTTGGATATACGGAATGCAGGTTATGCGGCTTTGGCGGCAGGGATTATTTTAAAAAAGGGTATATTCATGACTATAGGGATTAGGGATGACAGATATGGTTAGAATCAAAAGAAATACGCTTCTTTCTGTTATTTTATTAATTTTTCTTATGATAATTCTCCTCTTCGCATATTCGTGCAGGGGAAAGGATCCTCCAAAAAGCTATGAGCTTGCCGATGAGCAGAACATACAGGAAGAAGCTCATGTCGAAGAGAATGAAATAAATGAAAATATTAAGGATACTGATGAACCGTCATATGAAAAGGCTTCGGAAGAAGAACATCCTCCTGAAAGCTTTGATGATGCAGTTCCTCCTGCTGAAAATAACTCGGAAGCTGTGAATGTGCCTACAGGAGAAAATATTCCTTCTGAAGATATTAAACCGGCACCGGAGGACACGCAGGATGATACGGCAGCAAAATATGAATACTTCTTCGAGGGAGGCAAATATATTTGCAAGGGATGCTATCTTCCATTTAACGATATATCTTCGCTGAATGACCATGTGTGCACCCTGGTAGAAACAAAAACATGCAGCCATGACTGGGTGCCTGAGTACAGTGATATATGGGTTGAAGAAAAGGGGCATTACGAAGAAGGGGTCGTAAGAGAGGCCTATGATGAGCCTGTATATGAGGAAATGTGTGTATGCAAGAAATGCGGTCTTTATTTTCATACTTCAGAAGAAGCCGCTTCTCACATTATAACGGAGCATGATAACGAAGGCTCATGGACTGTAGAAAATGTGATCACATCATATGTACACCATGATGAAGAATACGGGCAGGTATTCATAGTCGATGAAGAAGCTCATTGGGAAAAAATAATATACAGATACCGCTGCAGTATATGCAGCGAATTTAAGTATCCGGATTAATTAAAAGGGGTTAGAGATGAATTTAAAAAGAAAAATGGTATCGCTTTTTGCGGTACTTCTGCTTGTTTGCGCCTATTTTCCGGCCGCCGCCTTTGCAGATTATGTGTATACCTACGAAAGCGATATAGTATACAATCCTGCTGTAGTTTCATATTACTGGGGATGGGATAAGGATTGGTCAGTACCATATCTTACTCTTTCAAATGGGTGGCACTGCTCTGAAACAGATACGCTTTATGCTTTTACTTCCGGCTCATACAGGGGAAAGGTCGGATACTGTTTTGCTCCGGGAGTTATCTTTACAGACCAGGCTGAATATTATTCCAAACAGGAAGACTATCTTGAAGGAGTTGCGTCGCAAAACGCTCTTCTTGATAAGGATGCTATCATCACGCTGACAGGATATGTCCTGGCTAACGGCTTTAAGGGGGATCTTTACCAAAGCTATTTTGAAGATGAGACTTCCGGAAAAGATGCATTCGGAAACCTTTGGGCAACTCAGGTACTCATTTGGGAACTGGTAATAGGCGAAAGAGATGAAAACTTTGAATATATAGGCCCGTCACAAGGCTGCTCTGCCTGCAAGGATGTAATAAGGACATGGAATCCTATTTATGAAAGCTTCCTTCAGCATTACGAAAGGATAGAATCAAATGTCAAAAGGGCACTGAAGACTCCTTCCTTTGCATCAGAAGATTATTCTTCCGCATATGCCTTGACATGGGATGGCAGCAAGTATTCATTAAGGCTCGAAGATACTAACAGAGTGCTAAGTGATTATACTTTGTCCTTACCGGACAACTTAAAGTTTAGTATGGATGGTAATGCAGTAAATATCTATTCCGATGAGCCTATTAAAACGCCTGTATCAGTTTCGCTCACTGCAAAGTATTCATCCGATAATTTCATGGTTTGGGGGTCTCCGGGACAAAACGATTTCGGAGATATTAAAGACAATCCCTATTGGTACAATCAGACCCTTGCCTTTGATACAGGCACTGTAACGGTTACTAAGGATGCAGGATTTAGGATCTTTACCAAAGAGGGGGAGGTAAAGCTGTCAAAGGTATCTGCCAAACCTCATGTGACAAAGGATAATGATAATTATTCCCTGGAAGGTGCAGTGTACGGAGTATATACAAAGGGGAGTGAGAGTTCTGTTGATGAAAACAGCAAAATAGGGGAGATCATAACCGACCAAAGCGGGAAAGGCAGTGTGCTTGAAGGAGTTACTGCAGGCAGAAAATATTATGTTAAAGAGCTTAGTCCATCAAAGGGATTTCTCTTGGATAATAAGGTATATTCGGTCACGCCCGAAGGAACCGGTGACAATGCTGCTGTGGTAAATTCAATAGAAGACCCTGTAAACGACCCTATGGCAATAAAGATCACTAAGGAGAGTGCAACAAAAGAAACAGAAGTGCCGAGCCTTGAGGGAACAGAGTTTACTATAAAGTATTACGATATCGATCCAAGTAAGCAGTATACGGAAGATGAGCTGGAGGAGCTCGAGGCGAAAAAGACATGGATTGTTGGTGTTAAGACGCTAAGCGATGGAAACGGCTATGCTGCACTGCTTGCAAAGGACTATCTGTTGGACGGCAGTGACGAGCTCTATGTATCTGACGAAGGAAATACAATTCTTCCGGTAGGTGTATTCAGTATTAGGGAAAGCAAATCTGCCGAAGGATATATTCTTGAGACAGCAAAGTATTATTCAGGCGAAAGCATGCTCAGTGAAGATAACAAGGCTGTAATTGGATTCGTTGATTACGATGGCAGCATCTATCCTGAGGGATTAAATGTTGAGAATATCCATGTAATCAATGAAGAGGTGCCCAAACCCGAACCAGAGCCGGAGCCAGAACCCGAACCTGAACCGGAGCCGGAGCCCGAACCTGAACCTGAACCAGAGCCGGAGCCGGAACCTGAACCCGAACCCGAGCCGGAGCCAAAAGATCCGATTCCTGAAGAGTCGCCAAAGACCGGAAACGATGCGGTTTATGCCGCAAATGCAGTGATCTCACTTGCCATTCTAATAGCCTATGAGGACTATGAGAGAAATAAGGTAAAGAGAAAAAATAAATAAACAATATATGTATAATTTGAGCTCTGTCATGGTTGGCAGAGCTCTTTTGTGATATAATAAACAGGTTATGATTAATGTCACACTCGCACAACATGCAGGCTTTTGTTTCGGCGTAAAAAAAGCTGTAAGCACTGCCTATGAGGAGCTTGAAAGGGCAAACAAAGACGGAGTAAGTCTTTACTGCCTTGGTTCCCTTATACACAATAGCGATGTAACAGGGGAACTTAAAGAAAAGGGGCTCATTACCATTAAGGATATAGAGGAAGCTCCGGAAGGATGTAGGCTCTTAATAAGGGCTCACGGGGAACCCGATTCAACCTATGAGAAAGCGGCAGAAAAGAACATAACCATAATTGATGCAACATGTCCTTTAGTCGAGAAGGTCCATAAGGAAGCTAAAAGAGCGGAAAGCCTTGGAAGAGCCCTTCTCGTAATAGGGGATAGGAACCATCCTGAAGTAATCGGGATCTTAGGAAGCAGCAAGGGAATTACAGGCGCTGCTGAAAACCCAGAAGAGGTGAAAGCTTTTATAAGGGAGCACAAGGATGTACCTATAACCATAGTTGCACAAACAACTTTGACTCTTGAGACCTTTGAAGAATGCGCAAAAGCTGCGGAAGAAGAGGGTCTTTTAGATATAGAAATACGTAATACCATCTGCGCTGCCACTAGAAAGAGACAGGATGCTGCGGCAAAACTGGCCCAAGAATCAGATATAATGATAGTTCTCGGTGACAGTCAGAGCTCAAACTACAAGAAACTGCTTACGATATGTAGAAAATATTGTAAAAAAGTTGTAGAAAACATGGATTTAGACTTGAA
The DNA here is from genome assembly GCA_964485605.1 of uncultured Oscillospiraceae bacterium. Classification (GTDB taxonomy): domain Bacteria; phylum Bacillota; class Clostridia; order Peptostreptococcales; family Anaerovoracaceae; genus RUG13409. The sequence goes on along the minus strand of CAZALQ010000058.1, from coordinate 441 downwards.
ATCGTTGCCAAGTAATTGTAGAATTGGTATTACGGCGGGGGCTTCGACTCCTGAACGTAAAATCAAGGAGGTTATCGCAAGTATGAGCGAAACACAGAAGAATCAGATTGATGAGACTCTCGATATGTCCGCATATATGGACGAGATCGAAAAATCTCTCAAATTACCGGGACGCAACGAGGACGTTACAGGCACAGTAGTACAGGCCACAAAGGATTATGTAGTTGTAAACCTCGGATGCAAAAAGGATGGCATGCTTCCAAAATCAGAAGCTGCGCTTGAAGAAGGTCAGGAATTGACAGACGTCTTCAGCGAAGGTTCTTCCATCACAGCAAAGGTCATCAAGACAGATGACGGTGAGGGAAATATCCTTCTTTCCACTAAGAGACTTAAGTCCATGGAAAACTGGGACGAAATCAGTGCAGCAATGGAGAACAGAGA
>CAZALQ010000057.1:0-8854 GCA_964485605.1 uncultured Oscillospiraceae bacterium | reverse complement strand
AAATCCAGCATCCGCTGACGCTTTATCTGTGATAGGTTAGGCATTATCACTACCTCCTGTGTTTTCTTCGATCTCCGGCAAACTGGACAGTTCCTGCAGTTTCTTTCGCAAGATATCCTTATCCGGCAACTGTTATTATATCAATTATATTGTACATGTGTTTGTTTTTCAATTAAAGTAACACCTTGCAGTTGTTATTCTTCACACCTATCGGTTGTTACCTAATGGTTGTTATCCACCACACCGCTTCGTTGTTGTCTATTGGTTGTTGGTATCGACAACCAACTGTTGTTAACTCTTATTAGTTGTCATCCTTAACAACTACTCGGTGTTATCCACTTAGTTGTTATTTCAACAACCATTCATTATCAACACTACCTGGTTGTTATCTACAACACCCATCGGTTGTTGCTTATTGGTTGTTACTCCGCACAACCATCTGGTGTTAACTCTCATTGGTTGTTGTTCTTCACAATACTTAGTTGTTATCCCGATAGTTGTTTAGTTTAACAACCATTCATTGTTGACACTAATTGGTTGTTATTCACCACACTGCTTCGTTGTTACCCATTGGTTGTTGGTATCGACAACCATCTGTTGTTAACTCTCGTTAGTTGTCATCCTTAACAACTACTCGGTGTTATCTCTTTAGTTGTTAATTCTAACAACGCTTAGTTGTCATTTAAGACATAATAAAACCCTTAGGCTTACACCTAAGGGCCTTATGTTGTGCTGATTTTCCAAAGGAAGAATTAAGAATTTAGTATCATTTCTATAGCAGACCATAAAGTGGCTTCTTTAACCGCCGGGTCTTCACTGGCAAATTTCATGTCTGCTGCGAGTTTTTTAAATCCTTCCGGATAGCTCGTATAATCTTTCTTTTCCATTTGATGACCTCCTATAGGGCTGTTGTATGAATCCAGTCGCTGATTGCTTTAAAGTTCTCTGGTGTGGCATCGTTTTTGTATGCGACCATTTTATGCTGAGTGACCATGAACCCAAGACCCGCCTCATCAACGCAGCGTTTCAGTTCATCAATACATTCCTGTGGAGTTCCCTTGCCAAGAGTTTCAATTCTTGTTCCGCCCATTATTGGGAGATTAGGAAGAGCTTTTCTGATCTCTACCACATCATCAACATCAAGTGATAAGCATATTGAACCCTTCGGATAGTCTGCAAAGAAGTCTGTCAGTCTTCCGATGCTTCCCTCGGTAAAGAGTCTTACATTTTTACCCCTTTCAACAAATGCATCCAAGGTCTGTTTGCAGTAGGGCCAATAGTATTTCTCGAACTGAGGAACATTCATGAAGTTATGCATGAGCATGGCCCCTCTTCCGTCAAAAGCAAATCCTGCTTCAGGACCGTACTCAGACGCCTTTATTCTGTTTACCCCCGGAGTATACATAAGATCAGCTACCGCTTTTACGGCATCCTCCATATACTCTTTATCACGTCTCATATCGATAGACAGACCCTTGATGCCTCTTATCCAGTTGACGTATGCGTCGATCGGGTTGGTTGGAGACATCATTTTTGAAAACGGAGCAAGTCCATATTCGTTTGTAAGTCTTCCGGATATTTTGCCGTTTACTGCAAATACCTTCATTATCTTATCGTAGGAATCCTGAAGTATCTGAGCATCAAATTCCTTGTTGAATATAGGGTATCTGCTTGGAAGCATCTTCTCATAAAGATACTTCTTTATATCCTTTGCAAGCTCAGGAAGATCTTCGTGGGGCATAAACTCCTTATCCTCGATATAGACAGCATCACTTTCCTCATCAAAGGAGAATGTCGTCTTTCCAAGAGGGAAGTCAACTTTATATGCATTGGCATCTCCGATAGAGATCGCTGTATCAAAGTTATAGTCTTCCTGGAGCTTTATCTCAGCATGCTCCATTTTTTCAGGATCACGCTCTGTCTCGAGCAAATGATATCCCGCATTAAAGAATGCCCATGTGGTAACGAAGTTTACAAACGGCAGTCTGTCTGATTTTTCAAAATTACAAACTTTTCTGCATAGATCTATCCTGTAGGCTTTTAGCTCTTCAGGCGTCTTGCTTTTTTCATCTCTTAGCATTAAATGTAATCCTCCAAATCACTTACTTTTTCTTTCCTCATCCTCCATATTAAGGAGGGTTACGATTTTAAGATATTGGTCACCCTCGACGCAGGCGACGATTGCAAAGAGGAAAAGGAGCATCGTCTCCGTTTTCTCTGCAAGATGAAGGAAGGGAACTATAAAGCATGCTGCAAGGCACAGCATTCCAATGAGGAGTCCCATCTTTGCCTGCGGATAAACAAGGGCTTTTTTAAAGTTTTCTATATAATTCTTTTTCATGATTTACTCTTCTTGTTCTGCGGCTTTACGCTGCTCAAGCTCTTCGCGCATCTGTACTGCTACCTTATTGGATACAGGATATGCAAGTGTAATCAGGAATGCTATCAATGCGGTAACACCGGGAAGAAGTGTTGTAACAACTCTTATTGTCTGTGTTACGCTTGCAGTCTGAACCTCTAAAGTTCCGTCATATCCGGCAGCTCCGAGTACCCATCCTATAACACCGCTGGTAAGAGCAGCTGAGATCTTAATGGTTGCGGAGTACATACCCATGATCCAAGCATGTGCGTCTTTGCCTGTCTTCCATGTGTAGTAATCGGAAGACTGTACCATGGAAAGTGGTGCGATGCAGTTGGTGAAGGAATATGTAAGTCTGTAAAGACCTGCACAAAGATAGAAGGAAACAAGATTGCTTCCAAAGAAGTAGCAAAGGAACATTCCAAGCGCCATTCCACCGACAGTAATAAGGTTGGATGCCTTTACGCCAAGTCTCTTAGCAATAGGCGGGATGATGAATGTAGCCACGACACCTACAAAGTTGAACGTTGTAAGGAAGGCTGTCATAGCACTATAGTTCTTGATGATGTATCTGAAATAGTATGTTGTGGCACCGGTGAAGAAGAAATAACTGATATATTTGATTATTTCTGCTGTCCAGTAGCATATATGAGCTCTTGATGTAAATGCTGCAAATTGCTCTTTTGCAGTGAGCTTCTTTTCTTCTTTTCCGTTGGCAGCTTCCTCGATGACTGTCATTCCCGGGAAGATATCTGCTTCCTTGGTGCTGCAGAAGGTTCCTGTATATCCTAAGAGATAGTAGATACCGTAGATAATCAGGCATCCTACATAGCCTTTTCCAAGGTCGCCCTTACCTATGGCATTAACTATCGGCATAGTTGCAGCTGAGTAAGTAATCGTGGCAAGTGCCTGGAAAAGAGCACGTCTTGCAGCAATTCTTCTTGTATCTTCTCTGTTACCTATCCTTGTCATAAGCACGATCAGAGATGCTTCAGGCAGAGAATAAATACAATATGAAACGAAATAGGTTGTAAAGTAATAAGCCATTGCCCCTATTCTTCCAAGACCAAGGTCTATATATGTAAGGGCCATTGTCAATGCAACGAGCGGAGCGGTGGTAATGATCCATGCTCTGTACTTACCAACCTTCTTTGCCCACGGAAGTGTTATGTTTCTGAGCATAGCGCTGGTCAGCGGAATAATAAGTGCGGATAATATCCTGCTCAAAAACATTACTGTTCCCATATCCGTTGCGGACATATGCACAGTGTTCGTTAAAAAGTACGAATAGTATGTATTGCCTACGGATACAAGTAAACTGGTCAAGCTGCCAAGAACTACCATTGAAATTTTAAGTTCCGACAGTTGGCCTTTTTCATTGGTACTCATAGTTTTCTCTCCTTTCAATACAATAATGATATGATTACACACTTACTATATACGCTTTTCATCAATAATTCAACAAATAATTCAACATTTAACTATGGAATATTGAAATGCATTATTGTATAGTATGTATATAAGAATGAAAGGTAAGTGAACACTATGGCCGTACTTAATTCTATCGGAAATATGATTAACGGAATATATGAATGGACAACAAGCTTGCCCATTACCATCCTTTTTTGTACATTTTTATCCTTTATGCTCACTATTCCGCTGGCAAAAAAGGCAAACGAAAACATTTTGCTAAGCCCATATATGAAAGCGGAGCTGCGTGCAATCAGGAAAACAGACAAAAACAATCCGGGAAAAATGAACACGGATCTTGGCAAAATGTTTCAAAAATACGACTACACTGTTTTCGCTTCTACAATGGCCTCTGCAATGCAAATGGTGCTTGGGCTGCTCATCGTACTGACTTTCGCTAAAGCAGAGGCACTGAAAGACGTTGATACAGTCGTTTTAGGGGTAGATTTAAGCATTTCCCCGAGAGCATTTATTGGAAACCGAGAACCCGGCTCTTTTGCGCCGAAGCTCATATGCCTTTTCTCCCTTGCTCTTCAATATGTACACGACACGATCATGCAGCAAGATCTCATATCTGATATGAAGCTAACTGACACTATAGTGTTGTTCGTAGTTGCAGCCATCCTCATTTTCTCGCCGGTGCTTCTATCAGCATATTGGTTTATTCACGAGCTTATTGACATAGGTTATCTTTTCTTAGTCGTACACACGGAAAAAGAGATCATAAAGAAAAAAGTTCATATATATAATGAACGGGAAATAAGTAAAAAGAAATAAAACTGCAAAATCATTTCAACATTTAAATATTAAATATCGAAATGATTGACATATAAATATCGAATCATTATAATACAAGTATATCCGGTATACTTGTATTTTTAGTTGGGTTTTCCTTCCGGATAGGAAAATCAATAGGAGGTATTATTAAATGGCAGAAGACCTTAAACAAGAAGAGCAACTGACCATTGATAAGAAGGACGGACTGCTGTATGCATTCGGCGGAATGGGATGTAACGGTCCTTGCTCCAACTTTATCAACTATTTCTTCCTCTTCTTCATGACAGACATTGCTGGATTCCCAACAGTTATCGCAGCTACATGTTATACAGTTGCTGATACAATCAAAGCTATCCACATGATGCTGTCCGGCGTTATGATCGACGCTGTATCATTCAAAAAAGGAAAATATCGTCCATGGTTCATCATTTGCGCATTCGCAACACTGTTCCTCACAGGTGCTATCTTCCTTCCTTACAACATTACAAACTGGGGCGTATATGCTGTACTCATCACAACACTTCAGTGCCTGTCCACATTCTCATATAATGTAAACTGGACAGCACACAGATCCTTGGTCGGTGTTATGAGCGGCAACTCCAAGGATAATGTTACCCTCGTATCATGGGCCAATGCGGCCGCTATGACATCCGGACTTATCTATGCTATGGGCAACGTATATTTGCTTCAGGCATGGGCAGGCGCAGGAAAAATGCAGTATGCAGGCGCAGAATATACATGGGCTATCATTTCCTGCTTCGGTTCACTCTGCCTTGCAAGACTTGCAAAGAAATATGATGCAAGAGCTGAAAAGGCTGCAGAAAATGCACGCGGAAACAAGAAAGAAAACGTCGGACTTCTCGAAATGCTCAAGACCCTCAGAGGTCCCGGACTTGTATACTTCATTGCAGGTTGTGTCCACAATGTTCCTTCCGGATTCTTCTATGCACTCCTTGCATACTTTACAAAGTATGTTCTCAACGATCCGGCTGCAATGGGTTATGCAGTAACAGTTAACTATATCGGTGGTATCATCGGTGCTATTATTACTCCTATGTACTCTAAGAAGTGGGAGAGAAAGAAACTGATGGTATTCGGATGCATTATGCTTGCAATCCTTTACTTCTCAATGTACTTCCTCGGAAGAACAGGAATTGCATTCCTTGCTATCAGACTTCTCATCGGTATCTTCAACCAGCCGGGTTCCATCGCACTTACAGCTATGGCTAACGACCTTGGTGACTACTACGAGATGAAGGGCGAATCAAGAGCTCGTGCATTCGTACAGGCTTGCATGGGTACAACAATCAGAGTAGGTACACTTATCTCCTCCGCAATCTCCTCCTTCGGACTTGCAGCACTCGGTTATGAAGCCGGTGTTGAGATGACAGATGACCTTATCTCTAAGATCTGCTGGCTTATGGCAATTGCTCCGTCCATCGTATGTATCCTTGCCGGTGCTATTTACTGGTTCGGTTACAAAGTTGACGAAAAAGAACTCGACGCATACAGAAAGCAGAGAGCATCTCAGCTTAATGGTTAATTAAATCAAACGAACTATCTTCAAGGGGGCAAGTCTTTGGACTTGCCCCTGTTTTGCAAAAGGAGGTTTATTATGTCAACAACAGACAAGGCTGAACTTACAGTCAGCAAAAAACTTGTTTGGCAGTATGGCTTCGGAAGCATGTTCTGCACCGGACCCAACTCCAATTTTATAAACTATATGTTCCTCTTTTTCATGACCGATATCGCAGGCATCCCGGCAGGAATCGCCGCTACAGCCTATACAGTTTGCAGCATCATAAGACCTATAGATACGTTCTTAAGCGGCGTAATAATAGATGCAACAAATCTAAAATGGGGAAAATTCCGCTCATGGAACATCATAGCCGTCACATGCACTCTGCTGTTCTCAGGAGCACTGTTCCTTCCATATGGATTTGAAAACAAGATGGTTTGGTGCGTTGTCTGCGTATTTTTCTATACAGTGGCTACAACTGCATACAATGTAAACTGGACAGCACACAGATCTTTGGTAGGCATCATGAGCAAAACAAGTCAGGACAACCTGACACTTGTATCCGCTGCAAATGTTGCAGCTCAGCTTTCCGGACTTCTTTACGGACTTGGCGGTTCATACCTTCTCAAAGCTTGGGCAGGTGCAGGATCTATGCAGTATGCTGCAACGGAATACACATGGGCGCTGCTTGCATTCATAGGCGGAGTTATCATCTTCAGAATCTCCAAGCCCTATGACAAACCTCGCGAAAATTTAGTCAGAGATGCTGCCAAGAAAAAAGACGAAAACAGGGTATCATTCTTTGAAATGCTCAAGACCTTCAGAGGTCCCGGTCTCATATTATTCCTTGGTTCAACTCTTTCATGTATTCAGCAGGGCTTTTTCACGACCCTTCTTGCATACTTCACCAAGTACGTGCTCGGAAACCCGGCAGTCCTCGGATATGCTGTTTCCGTCAACTATGCAGGCGGTATAGTCGGAAGCATAATAATGCCTAAGATCACAAAAGGCATTCCGAAAAAGAACCTTTATATATTCGGGCTTCTCTTTACCTCAGTTGCATATTTCTGTATGTATTTCTTCGGAATGACAGGTGCAGGATTCCTCATCATAAGATTCCTTATCGGCTGCTGTGGAGCTGCCACTTCAGGAATTGCACTTCCGGGCATAGGCAATGATCTTGCAGACTATTACGAAATGAAAGGCCAATCAAGAGCCAGAGGATTTGTTCAATCTTCATATGGCACTGCTATATATGTAGGTTCCTTTATTTCTTCTGCAGTTTCATCTTATGCGCTGGCATTCCTCGGCTATGAAGCGGGTGCTGAAATGACTCCATCCCTTCTAAAAGCTATTTGCATTATGATGGCTGTAGGGCCGGCAGTGGTAAATATTCTTGCTGCAATCGTCATGTCATTCTACAAAGTCGATGAAAAGGAACTTGACAGATACAGAAAAGAAAGAGCAGCAAGGAATAACTAGCAAGGTGGTAGAGAGATGGAAAATTATAAGAATCAAGAAGATCTTCGGCATTACAGATTGCATCTTCTGCATAATGCCTTGAACTTTGAAAAGGTCGAAAGAATACCCAATATGTCATTCTTTGTAACCTGGAAGTATATCGATGCAGGATATAAGCTCAGCGAGGTATTCAACGACTATAACAAGCTTGAGGATGCAACCATTCGCCATCAGGAACTATACAATTTCGATCTGCTCCTTGAAGCAGGAGGCAGAAATCTATACAGACCTACCCTTCCCCTTGGCGAACCGGGATATATATTTGACGACGAAGTCGCTTCTGTATCAGTAAGAGAAATAGAATTTGTCACAAGAGATCAATTCAGAGCCTTTGCCGATAACCCGAAGAAGTTTATTTGGGAAGTCGTTATGCCTGTAAGATATCCTAAGTTTTTTGAAGATGCAGATATAACTCACTTTTCAGAATCCTATTATGAATACAGGAAGTTCATGGATGCATTGGGAACTATAAGCCACAGGCTTACAACGCAGTTCGGACTGCCGGCAGCTCTTAGCTTCGGATGTCCAAAGAATCCTGTGGAATGGACAGTCAACTGGATGAGAGGTATAAAAGGTTTTTGCCTTGATATGCGCCAAGATCCTGAGCTTGTCCATGCTGCATTTGATGCATTTAAAGAGGTGTTTTACGATCCTCAATATAACAATATCAAAGCAATGGCTCCGGGAAAGAACCCTGAGACCATGACAGATTGCGGAACATCCCTTCTCGGGCACACGCTCATGAATCCAAATCAATGGGATGAATTCTATTGGCCGTATATCGGAGGGACTCTTAAGCTCGTTGCAGAAAAGGACAAATCCTGCAGGCTCTTCATCCAAGGTTCCTGCGCGAGATTCTGGGACTATTTTGCAGACATGCCAAAGGGCAGCCTCATGTTTTCACTTGAAAACGATGATCTGGTTGAAACTCGCAAAGCGCTTCCCAATGTATGCCTTAACGGCGGTATACCGGTAGAAATGCTTGGCCATAAATCACCTGAATATTGCGTGAATTACGTCAAAAAAATAGTCGATGATCTTGGCGGCATAGGTCTCATTCTTACAGAAGATAAGATGGGTACTTACAAGAGCGACGCAAGGCCTGAGACCCTCAAAGCTGTCTGCGACTTCGCTTTAAACTACACTGACTTTTAGGAGGGTTGCCGGCGAAAATGGCAACTTTGAGAGTGAAACGATTTGGTCGGCCC
>CAZALQ010000056.1:0-8918 GCA_964485605.1 uncultured Oscillospiraceae bacterium | reverse complement strand
CACCTCATTATCGCCGATCTTCTGGCCCATGGTTACATAGTCCCCGACCTGGACGATCGGTTTGGCCGGCGCGCCTATATGCTGGATCATCGGTATGACCACCTGCGGAGGAGGCGCGACGACATTCACGGGGACCTGCGGCGCCTTCATATATTTTGGATGGACACCGCCTCTGAAGCTCCGAATCAAAAAAACCACCTCGATACTATATAGCTTTTGTGTATTTCCTGATTTTGAATTTTAACAAAAAGCGGCCGATAAGTCCATAGAATGAGGGCTTGTTTTTGTCTATAATGCCGATATCTTTTTAACAAAGACTGACATTTTTTTGGCATAGGGTACAAAAAAAAGCAGCTGCCTTATCGGCAGCTGCTTTACAGCGCGTCGCTTTATGATTTACTTTCTGGTGATCTCAACGATGTCGCTCCATGACCTCTCGCCTGCGGAGTCTGTAATCACGCAGCGATATGTTCCGAAAGCCTCGGATGTCAGACCGGTTGCCCAGATCTTTGAGGAATAGCCGCCGCTTTCGGCATCTTTGCTTACTTCAAGCTGGAAGCCATAGAGATCATTGCGGCTGTTGTTATCCGTATCGAAATCGATATTGATCCATACATCCCCAGACTTTTTCTGCCAGTTGAATGAACCGAGTCCTACTCCGCTGCCGGACGCTGTAATAGTAAACACCGGTACGATGCCATCCTGTCCGCGGCCGAGAGTTGTTGCAACACCACACCGGACAGGACCGTGATCCCGGTGAGCAGCGATTCCATCGCAGTCGAATATTACATCAATTACAGATATGAATACGAAAAGAGACTCTTGCCCCTCATAAGATCCATGAGGGAATTCTACAAGAACAATCGCTGAAACTTTTTGCCATAAACCACCAACGCGGCGGTTTTGTATACAGTTACATTTAAGGAGGAATAAGAAATGTCATTCACAGTAGGTATCATAGATCATATCGCATGTCCCACGCCTGATGAGAACATCGATAAAGCCAAGGATTTTTATGAGAGAGTGCTGGGTTTCAAGACAGAAGTCGACACAAGGCTTCCGAACACGCACAGGATGGTGTTCATGACTAAAGGAGAAACCAGATTTGAAGTATATACCGGAGAGGAAAGACACGGCCTCCGCGGGATCATAGATCACTTCTGTATCAAGTGCACGGGTATAGACGAACTTGCCGCGGCGATAAGGGCGGAAGGATACGATGTTGAAGATCCTGTCAAAGAATTCGACGAAAACGGAAACCTGCTCGTAGCTCTTCAGTTCTTCACGGGACCCTGCGGAGAACGCGTGGAATTGTATGAAAACAACAGACCGTAATGGTCAAATGTAGAATATAACAATTGACATTGGGTATTCACCCTGATAGAATTAGACGTAATTATTGATTAATAAGGAATACTTATTAATTAGTAATATAAAAATCGTTTTATTGATCGATGCGGACGTTATTGCTGATTACCGCGTCCCCTAGATCAACAGGTATTTTTTAGGAGGAAATTATATTATGGATGCACAAAGAGAAAGTGCAAGCAGACCGCTGAAAGAATCGGAAAAGTGGTTATTCTCCGCAGGTACAATGGCGACTACAATGCAGACGTCCATCATGAACACCTACCAGAACTACTTCTTTACCAACATCGTTATGCTGAGCACGAAGGTCACCGGAATCATCACAGTTCTCGGAAAGTTCTTCGCAATCGCATGGACACCTTTCAAATCAGTTATTCTTACAAAGAAGAGCTGGAAAGGCGGAAAGTATAGCACATATCTTAGATTCTTTGCTCCCATCGCATGCGCAGTTGGAGCAATGATGTATGTCAACGTACAGGCTGCTCTCGGCGTACAGATGGCATATTACCTCGGACTCTATCTGTTCCAGGCTATCGTAGGATCTTTCACAGAAACAGCTCAGATCGCTCTGATGCCGCTTCTTACAAAAGACCAGAACGTCAGAATGGAACTTACTTCCAAGAGATCCACAATCGCAACATTCGGACAGGTTCTCTATGCTCTCCTTACAACAAGACTCGTAACTCTTATCGGTAAGGGCGACATGGGCAAGGGCTACCTCGTAGTTTATGTAGCATATACAGTTCTTGCTGTTGTCTTCAACATCAATGCAGCTCGCATTGGTAAGCCATACGACCTCTATCCTGTAGAAGGTGCTGAGGAAGTTAAGGAAGAAGTTAAAGTTGAAAAGGAAAAGTTCTCCTTCAAGGACTATATGTGGGCTTCCTTCGGAAATCCTGCACTCCTTATCCTCTTCTTCGGTGATGTATGCAAAGCATTCGCTTCCATGATTTACATGAACGCAATGACATATTATTGCATGGACTACATCGGAGACTTCTCCGGACTTGCAAACTTCTATCTCATCTGCAACGTAGCTATGCTCGTAGGTTCCTACCTTGCATATCCTCTTGCAAAGAGAATAGGAAAGAAAGCTTGCAACACCCTTGCATATGCTGGATTTGCAGCTGGACTTATCTGCGCATACTTCATCGGCGTAGGTCAGTTCTGGGGCGTATCCCTCTGCATCGGCGTAGGCCGTTTCTTCTCCGGACTTAACGCATCTCTGTCTCCTGCTATGTACTCCGATATCGGAGACTTCCACTGGAACAGAAGCGGAAAGAGAATGCACGCATTCTGCATGACATTCTTCTCCCTCAACTTCTCCATCGCAACACTCTTCACATCCGCTGTAGTTAACGGCTGCCTCGGATCTGTAGGTTATGTCGGTGGACAGGCTGCAACTCCTGAAATCAAGAGAATGGAGCTCATGCTCAACTCTCTGATCCCTGGAATTCCTCTTGCTGTTGCAACAGTAGCTTCTCTCTTCTACCCACTCACTGAGAAGAAGATGGAAGAAGTACATGCTGAAATGAAGCAGAAGGGACTTATGTAATTTAAGTCTAATTCCAAAAAATTAATTTAAAATTCAGGTAATCAGAAAAACATATAGCGGACAGACCTTTGTCTGTCCGCTATTTAATAAAAAACGAGGAGAAATTATTACTAATGCTTAAAGAAATACAAAAAGAGACTGCCAATAGGCCTCTTAAGCAAATTGATATGTGGGGTTACACTGCATCCACAATGGCAATGACAATGTGCACCTCCATTCAGACTACTTACTATTTCTTCTTCCTCACAAACGTTGTTATGATGAGCCCGGTACTTATGGGATACATTACCACGACAAAGTCTGTTTTCGGTCTTATTTGGGCACCTATAGCAGGTGGTATTGTTCAGACAAAAATGTGGAAGGGTGGTAAGTTCACCACATGGATGAGATGGTTCGTTCCGCTCGCATCCGCTATAGCAGTTCTTCAGTTCGTTAACTTCCAGGCTGCACCGATGGTACAGTTTGCATACTATGTAGGACTTGCTGTTATTCATCTTATTATCGGATCTTATTCAGGAACCGCACAACTAGCTCTTATTCCTTTCATGGCAAAGGAATCTCAGCAGAGAGTTCGCTTTACATCAATCAGATCAACAATTGCTACCGCAGGACAGGTACTTTACGCAGCTATTACCATTCCTCTTGTTAACATGATAGGCAAGGGCAATATGGGTAAGGGCTACCTCGTAGTATATGCCTGCTACACAGCACTTCAGATTATACTTATCGAAGTTGCAGCACATATCGGTAAATCATATGACCTTTATCCTGTAGAGGTTGCAGATGATGAAGTCGTAGAAGAAAAAGCTGCACCAAAGAAAGAAAAATACACACTCGGAACATATGTCAGCTGCCTCTTCGGAAACAAGGCTTGCTTCATCCTCTTCTTCGGAGATTTCTGCAAATCCTTCGCTTCCATGCTTTACAGAGCATCTGCATCATATTACTGCACATACTATCTTGGCGATTACAACGTAATGACAAGATTCCAGCTCACAGTTAACCTCACAATGCTCGTAGGTTCCTACCTTGCACCTTGGTTCACCGCAAAGCTTGGAAAGAAGTGGAGCAATACACTTGCATACGGCGGATTCGCAGTATCCCTTGTTCTTGCAGGACTCATCGGAGTTGGTAAGCCTTGGGGTATCATGGTATTTATCGGACTTGGACGTTTCTTCTCCGGAATTAACGCATCCCTTTCTCCTGCTATGTACTCAGATATCGGAGACGAATGGGAACTCAAGACCGGCAAGGCAATGCATCCTTTCTACATGATGATATTCAACCTTGCATTCTCTGTAAGCCAGCTCTTCCTTAACATCGTTCTTTCCGGATGCCTCGCAGCAGTAGGATTTGATGCAAATAAGGAAGTTACACAGCCTATGCTCAACATGATGAGCGCTATGGTTTCCTTTATTCCGGGAATTCCACTTGCACTGGCAACACTGCTTTCATGCTTCTATCCTCTTGATGAGAAGAAGATGGCACAGGTTAGAGTTGACCTCGCAAAGGCAAGAGCAGAAAAGGCTGCTTTGGAAGAAAAATAATGAAAAAAATATTATCCTATTTACAATACAAAGAAATATTATTTCCTTTCATAGGGTTTATAGGATCACTGGTTCTGTCATATTGCGCAAAGCGCTTTATGACAGGGCCTGTAGGCAACGGCCTGTGCATCTTCGGTGTCCTTACAGCAATTACCTGTACGGACATTATGGGAAGGTTTATAAGCATGCTCAGACAGCAGGAGTATGATGAAAAAGAGGCCGCCAAAAAACGCAGATAAAAGAACCTGAATTATCAAGGATAGAAAATGAAGAAAAAGTACGAAGACAAAACATAATTTTGGGTTGAAGATGTTCAGTTCAGACAGGCAATACTGTTCTTTTTTGTAGGATTCGCAGTTATTATTCTGCCTATCGCCATTCCGGACTTCTTTGATTCCATTCACCCAAGAGCAAGAATGATAGTTACACTTATTGGAGTAGGTCTGTCATTCTTCAGCACTGAGACACTTGCAAAATATTCATTTATCCTGGGTGGTCAGGATTATGAAGCAAATCACGACGAAGACGATAAAAAATAATTTTTTACATATTTTAAAAGGAGGATTCTACCTTAATGGCAATGACAATGGCTGAATTAAAGGATTATCGTACACATCTCTTCCATGATGCATGTGACTTTAATCATCCGGACAGACTGCCTCACCTTGGAGCATATATCACATGGAAGATCATTGATTACGGCTGCAAGTTCTCTGAAGCATTCAACGATTACGAACTTATGGAAAAAGTCGTCAGACAGTTTATCGAAAGATATCCTGTAGATGCACTTATGGACGTAGGTGTACGTAACTCTTTCAACGTAATGGAAGCATTCGGTGAAAAGGGATTTTACTACTATGATGACGATGCAGAAGTAGTAGGTGTTCATCCTTATGAAATCGCTCCTATCGAAGATCTTGAAGAGTATGTAGCAGATCCTACAAAGTACATCTGGACAAAGGCTCTTCCAAGAAAGTTTGGACAGGAAGCTTGGGAATCCAAAACTCTCGAGATTTGGCAGAAGACATGGGATGAGAATACAAAATTCTCTGCATTCGGCGGACATATCAATAAGGTCCTTGCAGAAGAATACGGACTCCCGGGACTTTCTTCTCCGATTTACGGATTCGTAACACCGTTCATTGAAACTCTCTTTGGATCTGTCAGAGGCATCAGAGGTCTTTCCATCGACCTTAGAAGAAATGCAGACAAGATCAAGGCTGCAGTAGAAACTATGGATGCAAGAGGAATCAAGACTGTTACACAGAAGATTCTTGATGGAGACGAAAACCATGACTACAATGCATGCTTCGATCTTTCCCTCATGATGCTCTCCCATACAATTCTTAATCTTAAGAATTTTGAAGAAATTTATTGGCCGTCTCTTGGACCGTTCATCGCTGCTTGCGAGACAAAGCACAAGAATTTAAGAATAACTGCAGAAGGCGCTATCATGAGATTCTCTGATTACTTCAAAGATCTTAAGCGCGGAACACTTACTCTTCTTCTTGAGCAGGACGATATTTTCGAATTCAGAAAGCTTCTCCCCAACGTAGCATTTGTAGGCGGAATGCCTTCAACAGTCCTCGGAATGGGAACAAAGGAAGAATGCCTTGAAATAACAAGAAAGCTCTGCAATGAGATTCCTGTTGACGGAGGCGGATACATTTACAGCACAGATAAGTTCATTTCCTACAGAAATGACGCAAAATCTGAAAACGTAAAGGCATGCTGTGACTTCATTGAAGAGTTCAGATGCAAGTAATTTGGAGGTAGACCAATGGCAAACAAATACACATCATATCCAGAAGGATTTGAACAGCTCGCTAAGGATCTTGATATGCCTTATGAAGATCTCAATATGAGAAAGTTTATGCTTGGTTTCCTTGCAAGCTCACTCGAGTCTAACTAATGTTTTATATGCCGGTATGATTATTCATGCCGGCTGTTTTATGGAAAAAGTAGTAAATAGTATAAGCATTTAAAGGAGGGATTATTATGCCTGATAAAACTCCCCAGGAGCTGGCTAAAGAAAGAGCGCTCCTATTCAGAGAGGCAAACAGTTTCGGAAAGCCGGAAAGAATACCCAATTTTTCATTCTTTGTAACATGGAAAGTTTACGACGCCGGTTACAAGATGAGCGAGGCTCTGAATAACTATGACATCATGGAAAAGTGCGTAAGAGAGCATATCGAAAGATATAAGCCTGATATGCTTGCCGAAACAGGAACAAGAAATCCATGGGAACTCATCACTGCTATGGGAGCTTCAAACTATTACGTAAATGACGAGGTCGGCGGAGTTGCATATAAAGAAATTCCTATGGCATCACAGCATGAAGATCTTTACGAAATAGTAAAGAACCCAAAGAAGTTTATTTGGGAACACGGTATGGCTGCAAAGTTTTCAAGATGGAATGAGAACTTCACTGTAGAAGATTTTCAGAAGGCATATGATGCATACAACAGCTTCTTTAGATTCGCCATCAAGATGGGCGGCGTCCTCAAGGAATATGGCATGCCTAACTATTCAACAGGAAGGCCTTACTGCTATCTTGGAGCAGAATATCTCTTTAACCACATCAGAGGCGTAAAGGGATTTGCAGTAGATATGAGAAAGGATCCGGAACTCTTTACCGACGCTATCCTTGCTCTTCAGTCCATTTTCTATGATCCGCAGCTTGAAGCCATGAAAGCATCTTCCTATGAAAAAGATATGAATGCTATCTTTGACTATACAATGGATATGCTTGCTCACACCTTCATGGGTAATAAACAGTTTGAAAGATGGTATCTTCCTTACCTTGATAATGTTGTCAAAGAAATGGAAAAGAGGGGCTTTACAATGAGGCTCTTTACTCAGGGACACGCTGATAATCTGTTCCAGTACTGGACAGAATACAAGAAAGGGACTCTTTGCATCCATTCAGAGTTCGATGACGTTCTCGATGTAAGAAAAGCACTTCCTAACTGCGGAAACCTGGGCGGAATGCCGGTAGACTACCT
This sequence comes from uncultured Oscillospiraceae bacterium, assembly GCA_964485605.1. Taxonomy (GTDB): domain Bacteria; phylum Bacillota; class Clostridia; order Peptostreptococcales; family Anaerovoracaceae; genus RUG13409. The sequence goes on along the minus strand of CAZALQ010000056.1, from coordinate 1,443 downwards.
CGGAAGAAAATCTAAGGAAGAGTGCCTTGCAAGAATCGAACTTCTCTGCAAAGAGCTTGCACCTCAGAGCGGATGGATCTTAACAGAGGATAAGCAGGTTTCATATAAAGGGGACTGCAAGAGGGAGAACTTCCTGGCAGTCTGCGAATATATCCAGAATTTCAGACCCCAGTATGATTAAAAGGAGGCTTTAGCAATGGAAAAGAAATTTAATGTTCTCAATTATGAAGAGGCCCTTGATATCCTGGCGGATGAAATAGATTTCGGCGCTAATAACGGTTTATCCAAGGAGCAGAAAAAGAATCTTCTTTACGGATTTGTTGATTATACAGCAAGACTGTAGATGAAAATAAAAGGGCGGGTTTTAAACCCGTCCTTTTGCATATTATTTCTTGTTCTTTTTCTTTTCGTTTAAAGATTTTACCTGAGCTTCATATCTTCTTTCGAAGGTTGACTTCTTGTAGTTCATGGTTTGTTTTACTCTTCGTATACCGCTGTCATGCATGGTCGTTGTTTGGAATATTATCTGCACGAGTTCAATAAGGGTATATACATTATTGTGAGAGGAATGACCTGAATAACATCTACAGCGCTTTGATCCATGAGAATTCTTCTTTCGAGATAACCGTCATGGAGCATTTGGATAAAGATTGCTCCTACGGTCAAGCCTGCAAGAGCCCATACATAGGGGCTGCCTGCCTTGTGATGCTGCCAAAGTGACATAGCTGTGTTGATATTAAAAATGCTGTTATCAATAGCAGATGCGGTTTCAGCTCTAAGACCAAAGGCCATGAGCATTCCGAATATAGATTTGATTATGAACGTAAGCGGTCCCGCAAATCCTGAATATCCATAGGACATTAAAAGCTCCATGGTTGCATTATCTGCTTTTTTCTTATTCCTTCTTGCGCCTCTTCTGGTTTTATCGAAGTCGTCTTCGATGAGTTCGGAGATAAAGACATTGTTGATTGTCTTGTTATTTACAAAGAACAGCATCATATATACAAGAAGAACATAAAGAAGGATCCCGCCGAGCATATCATTGAATATGCCGTAAAGGGTGGCCATGAGCCTTCCGAATATACTGAGTATTTTTTCCATTTTATCAACCTCATAAAAAGATACGGTATTCTATCATATCCTATAACTTATTTCCATACTCATATGCTAAGCAAAGGCATAGGGAGCGGTATAAAGTTTTTCAACTGCCTTTGATAGGTTATCATCGCCGTCATTTTTGCTTCTCATGTAGTATTTCTTAACACTTTCGATAATCGGAGATACCTTTTCGTAATTATCCTCAAGGTACCACATGTATATAAATCTGGATGAATACATATCATTGATCTTTACGTATTTATATCTATCATTCATTGCGATTTTCGGATCGAATATACTTGTTACCTGCCTGATTTCAGGATAGGGGATTTTATCTCTGATCGC
>CAZALQ010000055.1:0-8975 GCA_964485605.1 uncultured Oscillospiraceae bacterium | reverse complement strand
AGAAACTTTTCTATTATTGCTCATATAGATCACGGTAAATCAACTCTTGCCGATCGCCTTATTGAAAGCACGGGTACTGTTGCTCACAGAGATATGAAAGAACAGTTCCTTGACAATATGGATCTTGAAAGGGAAAGAGGCATTACCATAAAGCTTCAGACGACCCGTCTTGTTTACAATGCAAAAGATGGAAACGAATATATCTTTAACCTTATCGATACTCCGGGTCATGTCGACTTTAATTATGAAGTATCAAGAAGTCTCGCAGCCTGCGAAGGCGCTGTTTTAGTAGTTGATTCGACTCAAGGCGTTGAGGCACAAACCTTAGCTAATGTTTATCTTGCTCTTGATGAAGATTTAGAGATAGTCCCTGTTCTTAATAAAATAGATTTGGCTTCTGCTCACCCCGATGAAGTAAAAGAAGAAATAGAAGATATCATAGGTCTTGATGCATCAGATGCTCCTTTGATTTCGGCAAAAGAGGGCATAAATATTGATCAGGTACTTGAAGCTGTAGTTAAAAAAGTACCGGCTCCATCGGGAGATCCCAATGCACCTCTAAAAGCCCTCATTTTTGACTCATATTACGATAATTATAAAGGTGTAGTCATTTATACCAGAATATTTGACGGAAGCGTCAAACAGGGCGATACCATCCTTTTGATGAATACAGGTAAAAAATATGAAGTAACAGAAGTAGGTGTAAATGCACCTTATCAAACCCCTGTTGCAGAGCTTTCAGCAGGTTCTGTAGGATATATTTGTGCCAGCATTAAACAGGTTAAGGATGCAAGAGTCGGCGATACCATCACTCTCGCAGATGATCCATGCAAAGAACATCTTCCCGGATACAAGAAGGTTCAGCCTATGGTTTACTGCGGTATTTATCCCACGCCTGATGAAAAATATGAGAATGTAAAAGACTGCCTTGAAAAGCTTCAGGTTAACGATGCAGCTCTTACCTTTGAGCCTGAGACATCTCAAGCTCTCGGATACGGCTTTAGATGCGGATTCCTTGGACTTCTTCATATGGAGATAATCGTGGAAAGACTTGAAAGGGAATTTGACCTTGAAATCATCACGACTGCTCCTTCAGTAATTTACAAGATAGTCAATCATGACGGTTTAGAGTACTTTATAGAAAACCCAAGCAATCTTCCCGATCCGACAAAGTTCGACCATATAGAAGAACCTATGGTAAAGGCAACGATAATGGTACCTAAAGATTATGTAGGATCCATAATGGAACTTTGCCAAAACAGAAGAGGCATCATGGAGCATATGGAATATATAACTGCCGACAGAGTAGGCCTTCACTATATGCTTCCTTTGAACGAAGTTATCTATGATTTCTTCGATGCATTAAAGTCAAAAACCAGAGGGTACGGTTCTCTTGATTATGAATTTGATCATTACGAAAAGAGCAATCTTGTAAAACTTGACATACTTCTTAACAAAGAAATAGTCGATGCCTTTTCGATGATAGTTCATGAATCGGAAAGCTATGAAAGAGGCAAATTCGTCTGTGAAAAGCTTAAAGAAGTCATTCCTATGCACCAATTTGAAGTTCCCATTCAGGCAGCTATCGGTCAGAAAATAATTGCCAGGGAAACTATCAGAGCATACAGAAAGGATGTTCTTGCAAAGTGCTACGGCGGAGATATTTCAAGAAAGAAGAAGCTCCTTGAAAAGCAAAAGGAAGGAAAGAAGAGAATGCGTCAATTCGGATCCGTAGAGGTTCCTCAGGAAGCATTTACTGCTGTTCTTAAATATGACGAGGGCAAGAAATAGATGAGTGATACTTTAGGCATCTATGTTCATATTCCTTATTGCCTGAAAAAGTGCCGCTACTGCGATTTTATATCGTTTCCCTTGGAAGAAGCTAAAATAAATCCTGATGAATATGCTTACAAGGTATGTGATGAAATAGAAGAAGTTTCTAAAGATTTAAGAGACCGTTACATCGTAGACAGCATATTCTTTGGCGGCGGTACACCTACATGCATAGGCACAGATATGGTTGGAAGAATACTTCTTTCAATAAGGAAAAACTTTAATGTAGCTGAAAATGCCGAAATAACCATCGAAGCAAATCCTGAAACAATTAATGATAAAAGAGCCGGCATTTACAAGAGCTTAGGCTTTAACAGAGTTTCAATGGGTGTACAAAGCCTTGACGATCAAATATTAAGATCTCTCGGAAGGGTCCACGATTCAAAAAAGGCGCTTGAAGCATATGATATTTTAAGAAAAGCCGGATTTGAAAATATAAATATTGATCTGATGCTTGGTATACCCGGACAAAGTTTAGATGATTTTAAAGATAGTTTTGATAAAGTACTAAACTTAGGTCCTGAACATATTTCTTTTTACAGCCTTCAGATAGAGGAGGGAACGCCTTTTACGAAGAGTATAAAGAAGGGGATCTGATGCTTCCGTCCTGGGAAGAAGATCGAAAGATGTACTCATATGCTTTAGAAAGATTAAAAGAATGCGGCTATCTGCATTATGAGATATCGAATGCCTGTAAACCAGGCTTTGAATGCAAACATAATCTTAAATACTGGAGCATGAAACCTTATCTTGGTTTCGGGACTTCAGCCCATTCATATATGGAAGAAAAGAGATTCTTTAACAGCGATGACTTAAATTATGTACGCTGTTTTGAAGAGGAATCGGATGAAATATTAAAAGAAAGAATTACTGATTTCATCTTTACCGAACTAAGGCTCATAGACGGCATTGATTTGGAAGCATTCGAAGATATGTTTGGAATGAGTTTTGAATCAGAATTCAGCAATCTTCTTAATTCCGATGATATCAATGAATATCTTGATATGGAAAGGGATGAAGAAGGAAAACTCATAAAGCTCGCTTTAAACAGAAGAGGCCTTGATAATACTAATCCTGTCATGCAGAAGTTTATAGAAGCAGTGTATGAAGGAGAATAAATAAATCAATTACTATAATCGTCCCGTAAATAAAGCGGGGGAAAGGATTAATTATGTCTAAATATGTAATGGCTCTTGATGAAGGTACTACAAGCTGCAGATGCATACTCTTTGATAAAGAGGGCAACCAAGTATCCGTGGCACAGAAGGAATTTACTCAATATTTCCCCAAGCCGGGCTGGGTAGAACATGATGCTATGGAGATTTGGTCTACTCAAGTGGGTGTTGCAAGAGAGGCAATGCTTAAAGTAGGTGCAAAACCTGAAGATATTGCAGGCATAGGTATTACAGACCAAAGAGAAACTACCATAGTATGGGATAAGAATACAGGAAAACCTGTATATAACGCTATTGTATGGCAGTGCAGAAGAACTGCAGAATATTGCGACAGCCTCGTTGAAAAAGGCTATTCAGACATGATTAAAGCAAAGACAGGACTTCTCATAGATCCGTATTTCTCCGGAACAAAACTTCGCTGGATACTCGAAAATGTCAAAGGTGCAAGAGAAAAAGCTGAAGCCGGTGATCTTTTATTCGGAACTATAGATACCTGGCTCATATGGAACCTTACAGGCGGGAAAGTACATGTTACGGATTATTCCAATGCATCCAGAACTATGATGTTCGACATTCATAAACTTGACTGGGATGATGAGATCTTAAGGATACTCGACATACCAAGATGCATGCTCCCTGAACCAAAGCCAAGCAGCTATATTTATGGCTATACTGATACTTCCATAATAGGAGGAGAGATTCCGATTTCAGGAGCGGCAGGAGATCAGCAGTGTGCTCTCTTTGGCCAGACATGTTTCGGAGCAGGTTCTGCTAAGAATACTTACGGTACAGGCGGATTCCTTCTCATGAATACAGGTGAAAAGCCAATCGAATCTAAGAACGGACTTGTTACAACCATTGCATGGGGACTTGACGGGAAGGTCACATATGCACTTGAAGGATCTATATTTGTAGCCGGCGCTGCAATTCAGTGGCTCAGAGATGAAATGGGACTTCTTAAAACAGCTCCGGAATCAGAGGAAGCTGCATTGAAAGTTCCTGATACAGACGGCGTATATATGGTGCCTGCTTTTGTAGGACTTGGTGCTCCGTATTGGGATCCTTATGCAAGAGGCATAATTTGCGGCATTACAAGAGGAACAACTGCAAACCATGTTATCAGAGCTACTCTTGAATCCCTTGCTTATCAGACATGCGATGTATTAACTGCAATGGAACAGGACAGCGGAATCAAGCTTCACTCTTTAAAGGTAGACGGAGGCGCTTCTGCAAATAACTTCCTCATGCAGTTCCAGGCAGATATGATAGGTACAGAAGTTAAAAGACCAAGCTGCATTGAGACAACAGCACTTGGAGCAGCATATCTTGCAGGTCTTGCAACCGGATATTGGGAAAACCTTCAGGATGTTCAGAATAACTGGAAAGTAAGCGGATCATTTATCCCGCAGATGGATGATAAACAGAGAGCTGAAAAGCTTGAAGGCTGGCATAAAGCTGTTGAAAGAACAAGATAATTAAAGATATCAAAACCCGGAATTCAGTATTCCGGGTTTTGTGTACTAATTGTGTATATTTGTCAAAATACTTGCCAAATAGATTATTTTCGGGTATTATACCCGACGTATGTGTAAATTTAATAATTATTCAAAGACAAAATTTAATAGAAAACTATTATCTTTTATGCTTTGCTTGATCATACTTTTGTGCAGTTTCTCACCTATATTTGCAGAGGGCAGCTATGGTGCGGATCCGTATTCTGAAGCCTACTCCGTAGGTGTAAATCCTTTCGCATTTCAGGACTGGGGAGAATGTACATGGTATGCTTGGGGCAGAGCTTATGAAAAGACAGGTGAAAAGCTTCCGTTCCGCGGAGATGCAAGAACTTGGCTTTATGAATGTGAAGATTACCCCTATGATTCAACTCCTTCTGAAAACTCCATAGCTGTATGGGATTTCGGCAGTTACGGTCATGTAGCCTTTGTTGAGGCAGTAGAAGGAAATTTAGTATACATATCCCATGGTAATATGCAAAATCGTGTATATACAGAAGGTGTACTTGATACGGATACAAATGTCTATACTGACAGTATGGGACTTGGCCTTTGGGATATGGGATGTGCTCCTCTAGGATATATACACTTAGGCCCTTATGGAGATATCAATCTGGAATCATCTTCATTCTTTGAGGACAGTGATAAATATGCCTTAGATGGCAATACAGTCACTGTAACAAATGATAGTCCATGTAAGTTCGGGTATTTAAACAGGAATGGTGAATATGTAATCGTATCCGGTACTGAGGTAGAGGACAAAGAAGATACATATACCTATACTATTCCAAGAGGAATTACAGAAACGGTACTGGTTGTAAAAGGTGATATTGACTGTGACGGAGAAGTCACTATGAATGACTTCTTTATGCTGAAACCTGTCGTTATGTACGGAGTTAAACTTGACTTTATAACTGAGTTTGCCGCTGATGTTAACGAAGATGGTAAAGTCAGTTTAGCAGATGCAGCAAAGATTCAGGCTGTAGTTCAAAACAAATCCCAATTCGTTTGGTAAATCAATTACGAGTCGTTATACGGCTCGTTTTTTGTTAATATTGACCAATAGTTTTAGATTTCATATTCCACTTAAAGCGTAAAAGTTGTAAAATATCAAAAATATAGTTTTGACGGAGGATAGTAATATGTCTGAGATCAATGAGTTTAAAAAGGTTTTAGTTGCAAACAGAGGCGAAATAGCTTTGCGTATATTCCGTGCGTGTCATGATGTTGATATCAAGACCATAGGAATATATTCAAAGGAAGATACATACAGTCTCTTTAGAACAGCTGCAGATGAATCATACCTCATCGGTGAAAAACTAAGCCCTTTAGCTGTATATTTGAACATCCCCGGAATTATAGAAGAAGCAAGAAGAAGAGGGGCGGATGCCATACATCCGGGATACGGATTCCTTTCTGAGAATGCAGATTTTGCAAGAGCATGTGAAGAAGCCGGGATCAAATTTATAGGGCCTAAATCAAATGTACTTGCAATGATGGGTGATAAACTGGCTGCAAAGCAGATTGCTTTGGAATGCTGCGTTCCTACGGTTCCTGGTACCGAGAAACCCTTAAAATCAGCCGATGAAGCTGTCGAACTTGCAAGGCAGTATAAATTCCCTGTCATATTAAAAGCTGCAGCCGGAGGCGGCGGCAGGGGCATGAGAAGATGTGATACAGAAGATGAACTTCGCCAAAACTTCGCTTTAGTCAAAGATGAAGCCAAAAAAGCCTTTGGTAACGACGATATTTTTATGGAGAAATATCTCGTTAATCCAAAACATATTGAAGTACAGGTCCTTGCAGATGAACACGGAAATGTAGTCCATTTGTTTGAAAGAGATTGCTCCCTTCAGAGAAGATATCAAAAAGTTATTGAATTCGGTCCTGCATTCTCTGTGCCAAAAGAGGTTAAGGAAGCTCTCTATTCAGATGCAGTTAAGATCTGCAAGCATATAGGATATACAAGCGCAGGTACTGTTGAGTTCCTTGTGGATAATGAAGGTAATCACTATTTCATTGAAATGAACCCCCGTATTCAGGTGGAGCATACCGTTACGGAAATGATCACCGGTATCGATATAGTAAGAGCTCAAATACTTATAGCTGAAGGTAAACCTTTAAGCGATCCCGGTATAGGCATTAATTCTCAGGATGATATTCATCTTAACGGATATGCAATTCAGTGCAGAGTAACTACCGAAGATCCTGCAAATAACTTTGCACCCGATACAGGAAAAATCACCGCATACAGATCAAGCGGTGGTTTTGGCATACGTCTTGACGGTGCAACTACAGGTGCCGGTGCAGTCATATCACCATACTATGATTCTTTGCTTGTAAAGGTCACCGCATGGGATAATTCCTTTGAAGGTGCTGCAAATAAGGCGGCAAGAGCTATAAGGGAGATGGAAGTTAAGGGAGTTAAAACGAATATTTCCTTCATATCCAATATACTTCAGCATCCCGTATTCAGATCAGGCAAATGCTATACAAAATTCATAGATGAAACTCCTGAACTCTTCGTATTCGGATCGGATCACGACAGAGTCACCAATATGCTCAAATACATTGCAAATATCAATGTAAAGGAAAGAGAAGGGCACAAGTTCTATGAAGCACCCAGATTCGCACCGGTTACAGGCGTTAAGAAAGATGGTCTTAAGCAAATGCTCGATAAAGAAGGACCTGAAGCTGTTGCCAAATGGGTATTAAACCAGAAGAAATTACTCATTACAGATACCACTTACAGAGATGCTCATCAATCGCTTCTTTCAACAAGGGTAAGGACAAGAGATATTGCAAACAGCCTTGATGCAACATCAGAAATACTAGCAGACGCTTTTTCTCTTGAATGCTGGGGCGGTGCAACCTTTGATGTAGCTTACAGATTCCTACATGAATCTCCATGGGAAAGGCTTGATATTATAAGGGAGAAAGTACCTAATATACTTCTTCAGATGCTCTTAAGAGGGGCAAATGCTGTAGGATATACTAATTATCCTGATAATGTGATCAGAGCCTTTGTAAAGGAATCAGCAAAATCCGGAATAGACGTATTCAGAGTGTTCGATTCACTTAACTGGATACCGGGAATGTCTGTTGCTCTTGATGAGGTCAGAAACCAAAACAAGATAGCACAGGCCACAATTTGCTATACGGGAGATATTCTAAGTGATTCTGAAGATAAGTACACATTAGACTATTATGTAAAAATGGCTAAAGAGCTTGAACATAACGGTGCAAATATGATTTGTATCAAGGATATGTCCGGTCTTCTTAAGCCTTATGCAGCCAAGAAGCTTGTAAAAGCGCTTAAAGAAAACATTGGAATCCCAATTCAGTTCCATACACATGACACTTCAGGCAATCAGGTTGCAGCCATTTTGATGGCAGCTGAGGCCGGTGTCGATGTTGCAGACTGCGCAATTTCTTCCATGTCATCTCTTACAAGCCAGCCTTCACTTGATGCTGTTGTTGCTGCTCTTCAGGGAAGCGAAAGAGATACAGGATTATCCCTTGAAAGAATTCAGCATCTCACGGATTATTGGGAAGATATACGCAAACGTTATGATTCCTTTGAAACAGGACTCCAGCATCCGGCGACAGACATATATCGTTATGAAATACCGGGAGGCCAGTATACAAATCTTAAACCGCAGGTTGAGTCACTTGGTCTTGGAAACAGATTTGAAGAAGTCAAGGAAAACTACCGAGTAGTAAACAAGATGGTCGGTAATATTGTTAAAGTAACTCCTTCATCTAAAATGGTCGGTGATTTGGCAATATTCATGACTCAAAACGGTCTTACACCTGAAAATATAGTTGAGAAGGGTGAGTCATTGGCATTCCCTGATTCTGTTGTATCCTACTTTTCCGGAATGATGGGACAGCCCCAGGGAGGATTCCCTGAAGATCTTCAAAAAGTTGTTCTAAAGGGTAAGAAGGCCATTAGCTGCAGACCGGGAGAATTACTTCCTCCTGCAGATTTTGACGAGATCAAATCAAAGCTTTCCGAGATCACAGACGGAGAAGTTAACATGAGAGATATACTCAGTTACTGCATGTATCCGGATGTATTTGTCTCTTATCTCAAAAAGAAGCATGAATACGACTACATAGTTAAACTCGGAAGTCATGTATTTTTCCACGGTCTGGCTGTGGGAGAGACAAACTATTTAACTTCACACGACGGTAAAGTCTTAGTTGTAAGATACCTGGGTCTTGGGGATGTAGATAAGGAAGGCAACAGAACCGTAAGCTTTGAACTGAACGGTATAAGAAGAGAGGTTACCGTACCTGACGAAGAAGCCCAAAAGACTTTGGTCAAAGTCGCCATGGCTGATGCCGACAATAAATGCGAAGTAGGTGCATCAATACCCGGTGCAGTCAGCAAGATATCCGTTTCTGTAGGCGATAAGGTAAAAGTTAATGATCCACTGATTGTCATAGAGGC
>CAZALQ010000054.1:0-8977 GCA_964485605.1 uncultured Oscillospiraceae bacterium | reverse complement strand
AGAAGCTGCAAATTATCCTTTTTGCACCATTGAACCTAATATTGGAGTCGTAACAGTTCCTGATGAAAGAATAACAAAACTTCATGAGATCTTTAATTCAAAAAAGACTGTTTATGCAACCATAGAGTTCAGTGATATCGCAGGACTTGTAAAAGGTGCAAGCAAGGGCGAGGGCCTTGGCAACCAGTTCCTTGGACATATAAGGGAAGTGGAAGCTATAGTCCATGTTGTCCGCTGCTTTGAAAATGAAAATATAGTCCATGTGGACGGACGCATAGATCCTGCAGCGGATATAGATACCATCAACACAGAGCTTATATTATCCGATATGGAAATATTGGAAAGAAGGATTGCTAAGGCAAAGTCTTCAATGAAGGGCGGAGATAAGAGCCAGCTTGCTGCATGCAATTTGATGGAGCAAATATATGATTATCTGGGTACAGGGAAAAATGCCAGAAGCATGGATATAGAAGATGAAGATAAGGATTTCGTAAAAAGCCTTGGACTTCTTTCATATAAACCGGTTATTTATGTTGCCAATGTATCTGAGGATGATGTTGCAGATGCAGACAGCAATAAGTATGTACAGGCAGTCAAGGAGATAGCTGAAGCAGAAGGATCAAAGTGCATAGCAGTTTGTGCAGGACTTGAGTCAGAGCTTGCAGAAATGGAAGATGAAGAAAAGGCAATGTTCCTTGAAGACCTTGGTATAAAGGAAAGCGGTCTTGACCAGCTGATTAAGGCAAGCTACAGCCTTTTGGACCTTATATCCTTCCTTACCGCGGGAGAAGACGAGTGCAGAGCATGGACCATAAAAAGAGGAACTAAGGCTCCTCAGGCAGCCGGCAAAATCCACACAGATTTTGAAAGAGGATTTATTCGTGCTGAAACTATAGCCTATGACAAGTTTATGGAAGTGGGCGGATCAATGGCAGCTGCAAGGGAAAAGGGCTTCCTAAGAAGCGAAGGAAAAGACTATGTTATGCAGGACGGAGATATAGTCAACTTCCTGTTTAATGTTTAGTGGATTTAAGGCCTGTTATGAATGCTTTTATTTATATTCTCATTGTGGTAGTTATAGCTCTTATTGCGGCCCTTGCCGGAATATATCTTTACGTGTTCTATACGCCGAATAAGAATCAGAACAATGACTATTTTCTTGGTCCTGATCAGACTGAGGAGCAGCATGCCCACTGTGTTGCCTTAATAGATAAAATCAATTCAACGCCTCATGAAAAGATATGCATTAAATCATTTGACGGTTTAAAGCTTGCGGGAAGATATTTTGAAAGCAGCAAAGGTGCTCCCTTAGCTATTATGTTTCACGGTTACAGAGGCACTCCGTCAAGAGATTTCAGCGGAGGCTCTGATATATGCCTAGGTATGGGATACAATGTTCTGATCATCGAAGAAAGGGGACATTGCTCAAGCGAAGGCCATACCATTTGTTTCGGCATTAAGGAAAGACGCGATGTTTTATCCTGGATAGAATATGCCCTCAATCGATTCGGTGAAGATCAGAAGATAATACTTGTCGGTATATCTATGGGTGCCGCTACGGTTCTTATGTCTTCGGGCCTTGGGCTTCCCGGAAATATAAAGGGGATTATTGCGGATTGTCCATATTCGTCGCCCCTTGAGATCATAGAGCAGGCAGGAAAATCCCTCGGTCTTCCCATGAAGCTTGCCATGCCTTTTGTCAGGCTGGATGCAAAGATCATCGGAGGTTTTTCCTTAACGGAAGCCGATGCTGAGACTGCAGTAAAAGGGGTCAAAATCCCCATGATGATAATCCACGGCGGGGCAGACCTTTTGGTTCCTAAGGTGATGAGCGAAAAAATTGCAAAGTCCAATCCCGAGTACATAGAAAGACATGTGATTCCCGGTGCCGGCCATGGAATGAGTTTCCTTGTTGATACTCCTTTATACACAAAATATGTCAAAGACTTTTGTTTGAAAGTTTTAAATTGATTATCAATATATCGTTCGGATATTTCTGAACGATATATTTTTTTAAGGTAAAAATCACAGCAAATTCAGCTAAATTATCTTAAATATTTATGTTTCAGTGATTATACTGTGTAAGTCTTAAATATTATTTTATTGAGGTGCGAAAATTTGAAAAAAGTTGGAATCGTAATGGGTAGCGACAGCGACCTTCCGGTAATCAAAAAAGCAACTGATGTTCTTTCAGATCTTAAAATTCCATTCGAAGTACATGTATATTCTGCACACAGGACACCTGATGAAGCAGCAGATTTTGCAGCAAAGGCAAGAGAAAACGGCTTTGGTGTAATTATCGCAGCCGCAGGTATGGCTGCACACCTTGCCGGCGCAATAGCAGCAAGGACAACACTCCCTGTAATAGGCATCCCCTGCAAATCATCAGTACTTGACGGGATGGATGCACTTCTTTCCACAGTTATGATGCCATCCGGCATTCCTGTAGCTACTGTTGCCATAGACGGCGGGAAAAATGCATCACTTCTTGCAGCTCTGTTCCTGGCAGTAGAAGATATGGATCTTGCTGCAGTTCTCGACGCAAAGAGAAAGTCAGTAGCTGAGGGAGTTCTTACAAAAGACGCAGCTATTGCATCAAAGCTATAGATTAATGCGGGCCGCTTTTGGCCTCGCATTTTTGATTTTGTTTATAAAAATATTTCTATATATCAATTCCAAGGAGAGAAAAAATGGAAAACAAATTGGTTTACACAGGAAAAACGAAGAATGTATTCGAGCTTGAGAACGGAAATTATCTTCTCAAGTTTAAGGATGACTGCACAGGAGCAGACGGTGTATTTGATCCGGGCATGAACCAGGTCGGCCTTACAATCGAAGGCGTTGGCGATGTTAACCTCCGTATGACAGAATACTACTTCAAGAAGATCAACGAAGCAGGTATTCGTACCCATTTCGTAAAGGCAAATCTTGAAGACACAACAATGGAAGTTCTTCCTGCAAAGGTATTCGGACACGGTCTTGAAGTTGTATGCCGCAGAAAGGCTGTAGGAAGCTTCATCAGACGTTACGGCGAATATATCGAAGAAGGTGCAGATCTTCCGTATTATGTTGAAATGACATTTAAGAATGACGATCTTGGTGATCCGCTTGTAACAAAAGACGGACTTATCGTTCTTAATATCATGAATGAAAAACAGTATGATGATATCAAAGAAATGACTCAGAAGATCACAAAGATCGTTGCTGACGATATGGCAGAAAAGGGTCTTGAACTCTATGACATCAAGTTTGAATACGGTTACGATAAAGACGGCGAAGTAATGCTCATCGATGAGATCGCTTCCGGAAATATGAGAGTATACAAGGACGGCGAATATATTCAGCCTCTTAAACTTTCTGAACTCTTCTTTGCATAATGGGCGGCTATTTTGGTGCGGTTTCACGCCGCGATATAGTTTTAGATGTCTTCTTTGGCACCGATTATCACAGCCATCTTGGCACTGCAAGTGCCGGAATGGCTGTTTGGGATGCTGAAAAAGGCATTGAAAGACAGATTCACAACATAAAAAACACCCCCTTCAGAGCTAAATTTGAAGGGGATCTTCCTTCATTTTCGGGGACAGCAGGTATAGGTGCAATAAGCGATTCAGATCCTCAGCCTCTTGTTTTCAGGTTCAGGAAAGGTACAGCAGCCATGGCTACTGTGGGCGTTGTCAACAATGCAGAAGAACTTATCAAGCAGCATTTTCTCGACAGAGGAAGATATTTTACGACCCTAAGCAACGGTAAAATTAATGTTACCGATCTTGTCGCAGGTCTGATCAGCGAAAAAGAGGACCTTGTAGAGGGTATTAAATATGCATGCTCCATCATAGATGGATCCATGTCCCTCATTATCATGACAGGTCCAAGTGAGATCATTGCCTGCAGAGACAGAAAGGGAAGACTTCCGGTTCACATCGGAAAAAACGATGAGGGATGCTGCGTTTCATTTGAATCATTTGCTTGCAACAAGCTGGGTTATGAGGACTATTATGAGCTAGGGCCCGGCGAAATTGTAAGCGTCACAAGCGAAGGCTGCAAAACCCTGTCTCCGGCTCTTGACGAAATGAAGATCTGCGCATTTCTTTGGGCATACTACGGTTATCCCAATTCAAATTATGAAGGCGTAAACGTAGAGGTCATGAGGTATAAAAACGGAGCCATCATGGCAAGGGATGAAGCAAAGAGAGGCGTACTTCCTGATGTTGACTGTGTAGCAGGCGTACCGGATTCCGGTATTCCCCATGCAATTGGATATGCAAATGAGTCCAAGAAACCCTTTGCAAGACCCTTCATCAAATATACGCCCACCTGGTACAGGTCCTTTATGCCGGATAATCAAGGGCTTAGAAATCAGATTGCAAAGATGAAGCAAATACCTATTCCTGAGCTTATCGAAGGGAAAAAGCTTCTTTTTGTAGATGATTCCATAGTCAGAGGAACACAGCTCAGAGAAACTGTTAATTTTCTTTATGAATCCGGAGCAAAAGAGGTTCATATGCGTTCTGCATGCCCGCCGATCATGTATGGATGCAAGTATCTGAATTTCTCAAGAAATGAATCTGAAATGGACCTTATTGCAAGAAGAGTCGTTCAGGAACTTGAGGGGGACGAAGGACAAAAACATCTTGAAGAGTATTCCGATCCGAATACGGAAAGAGGTCAGTGCCTTCTCTCAAAAATATGTAAAGACCTTGGATTTGATTCCCTTGGTTTCCAGACCATAGACGGTATGCTTGAAGCTATAGGGATCGACAAAGAAAAAGTTTGTACCTACTGTTGGACAGGAAAGGAATAATAATGGAAAAATCTCATTCTGAGAGTTATGCGGCAGCCGGCGTTAATATCGAGGCAGGTTATGAAGGTGTAAAGCTTATGAAAAAGCATGTCGAAAAGACATTTACACCTGAGGTGCTTTCCGGACTTGGCGGATTCGGAGGTTTATTTAAACCGGAGCTTTCCGGCATGAAAGAACCGGTTCTTGTTTCGGGAACAGACGGAGTAGGAACAAAGCAGAGGATCGCTCAGATACTCGAAAAGCATGATACTGTCGGTATCGACTGCGTCGCCATGTGCGTAAACGATATCATTTGCTGCGGTGCAAAACCTCTCTTTTTCCTTGACTATATTGCTATAGGAAAAAATGAGGCTGAAAAGGTTGCGACCCTTGTAAAGGGAGTTGCAGAAGGATGCCTTCAGGCAGAATGCGCCCTTATAGGCGGAGAAACTGCTGAGCACCCCGGCGTTATGAAAGCCGATGATTATGACCTTGCAGGTTTTGCAGTAGGCATGGTCGATAAGGAAAAGATCCTTGATAACAATACCATGGAAGAGGGAGACATTGTCATAGCACTTCCATCAAGCGGTATCCATTCAAATGGGTATTCCCTTGTCAGAAAGGTATTTGATATCGAAAATGCAGACCTTGATGAGCGTCCGGAAGAGCTTGAGGGCAAAACTCTCGGCGAGACACTTCTTATTCCGACTAAAATATACGTAAAGCCTGTTCTTAAGGTGATAGATGCTGCAAACGTAAAAGGCATCAGCCATATTACAGGCGGCGGTTTTTACGAAAATGTACCAAGGTGCATTCCTGACGGCCTTTGCGCAAGGATAGAAAAGGATAAGATAAAAACTCCCGGCATATTCAAACTCATTCAGAAGAGAGGAAGTATTCCCGAAAGAGATATGTTCAATACCTTCAATATGGGCATTGGAATGATAGTTGTTGTATCAAAGGACAGCTGCGAAACAGCGCTTAAAGTTCTGTGCGAAAACGGTATTGATGCATATGTTGCAGGAGATATTGTAAAAGGCGAAGATAAGGTGGTCATATGCTAAATAAGGCAAGAGTAGCTGTTTTGGTCTCAGGAGGCGGGACCAATCTTCAAGCTATCATCGACGCTCAAAAAAACGGTATCATAAACAGCGGCGATGTAGTGCTTGTTATTTCCAATAGCAAAGACGCCTATGCTCTTGAAAGAGCAAAAACGAATAATATAGAAACTGCCGTAATACTCAGAAAGGATTATGAAAGCAGAAATGCCTTTTGTATGGCACTTGGGGATGTTCTCGAAGAAAAGAATATCGACCTCATAGTCCTTGCCGGGTTTATGTGCATACTAACAGAAGATTTTACAAAACGTTTTGAGGGAAGGATTATAAACGTACATCCTTCCCTTATTCCGTCTTTTTGCGGCGAAGGTTTTTATGGACTTAAAGTACATGAAGAGGCCCTTAAATACGGAGTTAAGGTTTCAGGCGCCACCGTTCATTTTGTAAATGAGATACCTGACGGCGGAAAGATAATTTTCCAAAAAGCCGTGGACATCGAAGAAGGAGATACACCTGAAATACTTCAAAAAAGAATAATGCAGCAGGCGGAATGGATAATACTTCCCAAAGCTGTTGAAAAAATTTCAAAAGAGATAATTGAAAAAAGGAGCTGAAAGAATGCAGGATCTATTGGAACTTTTAAGAAACAATCCCTATCCCGGAAGAGGAATAGTTGTAGGAAACGACACAGTATATTACTGGATTATGGGAAGGTCTGAAAACAGTAGAAACAGGGTATTCACCTTAACTGAAGACGGAATTAAAACAGAGGCCCACGATCCTTCAAAGATGGCAGACCCAAGCCTTATTATTTATCATCCCGTAAGAAAAATGGGAGATAAGCTGGTTGTTACAAACGGGGATCAGACCGATACTATAACCGAAATGGGAGACTTCAGAAAGGCTCTTATGACAAGGGAGTATGAACCTGATGAACCTAATTTCACACCCAGAATTTCAGCAATAATAAACGAAGATAAGAGTTTTGAACTATCTATCCTTAAGCATAAGGACAGCGGCTGTTTAAGAGAGTTTTTCTCTTATGAATCATGTCCTGAAGGGAAAGGATATTTTATCAGCACATACCAGGGTGACGGAAATCCACTTCCGTCCTTTGAAGGAGAACCAAAGGAAGTAAGCCTTCCATCTCCCGAAGAAGTATGGGCAGCACTTAATAATGACAACAAAGTCTCTCTCTACACTTATGTAAAGGGCGAAGTAAAGATATTTAACAAGCATTTAGGAGATTAATTATGAACGAATTAGAACTTAAATATGGCTGCAACCCAAATCAAAAGCCATCAAGGATTTTTATGAAGGACGGTTCTGACCTTCCTGTTTGTGTTCTTAACGGTAAACCGGGATACATCAACTTTCTTGATGCCCTTAACTCCTGGCAGCTTGTAAAGGAATTGAAAGAGGCAACAGGTATGCCTTCTGCAGCAAGCTTTAAGCACGTAAGCCCTGCAGGAGCAGCAGTAGGAAGACCCTTAACTGAGCTTGAAAGAAAGATATATTTCGTAAATACAGATAAGGAGCTTTCAGATATTGCCTGTGCATACATCAGAGCAAGGGGAGCAGACAGACTTTCATCATACGGCGACTGGGCTGCACTTTCAGATGTTTGCGATGCAGATACAGCAATGTACCTTAAGGAAGAAGTCAGCGATGGAATTATCGCTCCCGGATATACAGATGAGGCTCTTGAAATACTTAAGACAAAGAAGGGCGGAAAGTACAATGTCGTTCAGATCGATCCTTCATATGAGCCGGCTCCATTGGAAACAAAGGATGTATTCGGTGTAAGCTTTGAGCAGGGACATAACAACTTTAAGATAGACGAAGAACTTCTTTCAAATGTTGTTACAAAGAATAAGGAACTGAGCAAAGAAGCTAAAATCGATATGATCATTTCCCTTATTACCCTTAAATACACCCAGTCCAACTCCGTCTGCTATGTAAAGGACGGAATGGCCATAGGTGTGGGAGCAGGGCAGCAGAGCAGAATTCACTTCACTAGACTTGCAGGCAATAAGGCAGATAACTGGTATCTAAGACAGAACCCGAAGGTACTAAATCTTCCGTTCCTTGATGATATCAGAAGACCCGACAGAGACAATGCAATAGATGTATATATCTCTGATGAGTGTGACGATGTACTTCGTGACGGTGAATGGCAATTAAGATTTAAAGTAAAGCCTGAACCTTTAACAGCGGAAGAGAAGAAGGCATGGATCGCAACTCAGACAGGAATTACAGTAGGAAGCGATGCATTCTTCCCATTTGGTGACAATGTTGAAAGAGCCAGAAAATCAGGTGCACAGTACATTGCAGAGCCGGGCGGATCTATAAGGGATGATAATGTCATAGAAACAGCAGATAAATACGGTATGGTCATGGCATTTACCGGAATGAGATTGTTCCATCATTAATCAGTAGGAGAAACAAATGAAAGTATTAGTCGTAGGCGGCGGCGGAAGAGAACACGCCATAATAAAAAAAATCAAGGAGAATAAAGAAGTCGAGTGTATTTATGCACTTCCGGGAAACGGCGGAATCGCAGCTGATGCATACTGCGTTCCCGTTAAAGCTACGGATATTGAGGGCATAGTGGAATTCGCAAAGGGCCGTGAAGTGGACTATGCAGTAGTTGCTCCCGATGATCCTTTAGCTCTTGGATGCGTAGATGCTCTTGAGAATGCAGGCATTCCTGCTTTTGGTCCAAAGGCCAATGCTGCAATTATCGAAAGCAGCAAAGTATTCTCAAAAGAAATGATGAAAAAATACGGTATTCCTACGGCTGAATACAATGTATTCGATGACCCCGAAAAGGCATTGGAATTTGTAAAGACGGCTCCTCTTCCCACTGTCGTAAAAGCAGACGGTCTAGCCCTTGGCAAAGGCGTGATCATTGCGATGACCCATGAAGAGGCCCAGGACGCTGTAAAGGAGATAATGGAGGATAAAAAGTTCGGCAAGAGCGGTGATCGTATAGTTGTCGAAGAGTTCTTAGAAGGACCTGAAGTATCCGTACTTTCCTTTACGGACGGAAAAACCATAATTCCCATGGTGTCTTCTATGGATAATAAAAGAGCTGTAGATAATGATACCGGCCTTAACTAACGCGGTATGGGAACTG
>CAZALQ010000053.1:0-9036 GCA_964485605.1 uncultured Oscillospiraceae bacterium | reverse complement strand
GGAGATACGATGAGCGATTTGATCATTAACCTTATAACCATGGGAAGCGCAGCTCTGCTGTTCATAATAGCGTTAATCGGAGCTGCTGCCACTGCAAAAAAAGGCGGAAAGGCAGCTGCAGTTTGGGCTCTTATCCGCATCATATTCGGGCTTGCTGCAGGAGTTGTAATTCTCTATACGGGATTATCAATGGCAGGACTAGAGACCATTGTGATACTTGCAGCTGTAGGCATCGGGACTTTGATAATAGGATTCGCACTTCAAAGAAGTTTTGAAGATATATTTGCAGCCATGACACTGGCCGGCAAAGGCAGATTTAAGGTCGGAGATACTTTGGTTGTCGGTGGCTTTAGAGGTAAAGTTACAGAAATGAGCACAAAGGCCGTAACCATTGAAGACGAGGCAGGAAATGTTAATGTTATAAGCAACTCCGAAATGGTTAATTACAGGGTCCTTGCTCCCATTGTCGGCGGAGCTGACGATACCTTTGAAAAGGAAGAGTCTGCAAAGGCCATTGCCGACAGGAATGAAGCTCAGATGAAAAAGGATGCTGCTGATGCTGTATTTGAAGAAGCTGTTTATGCACGCAGCCAAATTAAGAACACCCTTGATGAATCGCTGAAAGATAGAGAAGAAATTAAGGATATGCTCGGTCAGACAAAGACGGCTGCAGCACAGACTAAAGCAGAAGCTGACAAGGATCTTCAGAGCGCGAAGAATGCAATTGAAAGCTTCACAGCAGATGCAAAGAATTCAATAGATAGCTTTACTGCAGATGCAAAAAAAGCTGCTGATACATCCATGGCCCAGGCAGAACGTCTTAACAAGGAAGCAGATAAAGCTGCAGAAAAGACAAAGGCTGCTGCGGAGAAGGAAGCTTTGTATATACAAAAGGAAGCTGACAGAGCTGCAAAGAAAACTCAGCATGAAGCAGAAAAGGCTTCCAATGAGATGAGAAAAGAAGCTGAAAAGACTCTTGAAAGCGCACAAAAAGAGGCAAAGGCTCTTACAACTGATGCAGAAAAGAATGCAGAAAAGACAAAGGCAGAAGCTCAAAAGCTTGCCGATAATATGGTAAAGGAAGCTGATAAGGCTGCAAAGAAGACAGCAAATGAAGCTCAAAAAGCTGCAGAGGATCTTAAGAGAGAAGCTTCAAGTGTTCTTGACAGCGCAAAAGCTGAAGCACAGAAGCTTACATCCGATGCTCAGAATACCGCTTCAAAACTTGAGAAAGAAGCAGAGAACAATGTAGAAAAGGCAAAGCTTGAAGCAGAAGAACTTACGGAAAGCGCAAGAAAAGCTGCTGCAGTAACTAAAGCAGAAGCAGAGAAGGTTGCAACAGAGACCGTTGATGCCGCAAGGGTAGAAGCCGAAAAACTTGCTGACGAAGCAGAGCGCCAGATAACAGATCTTAAAAAAGAAGCAGAAGTCAGTCTTGAAAAAGCCAAGGCCGAGGCAGAGGAAATCGTAGAAACTGCGGCAAAGGCCAAGCCAAAGAGAACAGTCAAGAAAAAGAAAAAGACTGAAGAGGGCGATAACTAGGATATCAAAGGCAAGCTGCAAGGCTTGCTTTTTGATTGCCATGAGATCTGTATAACGCTTGTAATATACAAAAGATAGACCTAAATGATATAATAATGACATGGAAACATATATATACACAACAAGTGAAGATGATATAAAAAGAGCGGCTAAGGTGATTGCTGAAGGAGGCCTTGTTGCATTTCCCACTGAGACCGTTTACGGCCTTGGCGCAGATGCTTTTGATCCAATGGCTGCAAAGAAAGCTTATGCTGCAAAGGGAAGACCTTCTGATAATCCTCTAATAGTTCATATATCTAAATTCGAGGATTTAAAAAGACTTACCCCCATATTTGATGGCGATATAAATGGGGATGATATTTGCAGCAGCGTAAAAAAACTTGCTGACGCCTTTTGGCCGGGGCCGCTTACAATGGTGCTTCCAAAAAGAGAAGAGGTGCCGAAAGAGACTACAGGGGGCCTTGATACGGTTGCAATTCGCATGCCGAAGTCAAAAGCAACTTTGGACCTTATAGAATACTCCGGGACGCTGCTTTCAGGACCGTCAGCAAACCTTTCGGGGAGGCCAAGTCCAACAAGCTGGCTTCATGTCAAAGAAGACCTCGACGGAAAAATTGACGGGATAATTGCAGGGGATCCCTGTGTAGGAGGAATTGAATCTACAGTTCTTGATGTTGCTTCTATGACAATATTAAGACCGGGGCTCATCACTCCGGAGATAATCGCGGCGGTCACGGGTAAAGAAGTTACATATGATAAAACACTTTTTGAAAAGCCTTCAGAAGATCCCGATTTTCATCCTCTTGCACCGGGGCAGAAGTATAAGCATTATGCTCCTAACGCAGAGATGCATATAGTACCCGAAGAAAAACTTATGGAAAGGGTAAGTGAGGAAAAGGCTAAAGGAAGAAAAGTCGGCTTCATAAAGAAGCCCGATGCAAGAACGTTCTTTGCAAAGCTCAGAGAATTTGACGATCAGGGAATGGACATTATCCTTGCATCAGCGCTTCCCGAAAATGACAGCTTGAGCTTTTCCATTATGAACAGAGTTTTAAAATCTGCCGGATATAACATAGAAGAATAATCACAATTTGCTGGGAGGTATAACTAATGGGTTTTGATATTATTGATCTTCATTGCGACACCATGATGGCATGCTACTTTAGAAAAGTATCTTTAAAGGAGTTTGGAGGCCATATAAATATTGAAAAACTTCAAAAGGGCGGCTGCATGGCTCAGGCTCTTGCGCTGTTTCTTCCTACAGACGGACACCTTGCAAGAGACGGAAGAACTCCCTGGCAGCTATATAAAGATATGCTTGCATGCTGGAATGAAAATGTAGATGCCAATGCCGATGTATTAAGAAGAGCATATTCTGCGGAAGATATAAGAAAGAACGCAGAAGAGGGCTTTATGTCAGCCCTCCTTACGGTTGAAGACGGTATAGGAATAGACGGAAAGATGGAAAGGGTCGATGAAATGTATGCTGACGGTGTCCGCATGCTCACCCTTACATGGAACTGGGAAAACTCCATAGGATTTCCAAACAGCATAGATCCAGAGCTTCACAAAAAGGGACTCAAACCCTTCGGCATAGACGTGGTTCACAGAATGAATGAACTGGGCATGATCGTTGATGTATCCCACCTTTCTGAAGGCGGATTCTGGGATGTAGTAAGGGAAAGTTCAAAACCCTTTGCTGCAAGCCACAGCTGCGCAAGAGCACTGAGAGATCATCAGAGAAATTTAACCGATAAGCAGCTCAAGGCCCTTGCAGATAAGGGAGGAGTAGTAGGAATCAACTTCTGCCCTGATTTCCTTACGGAAGATAAGGAAAATGCTTACGCAAAAGATGTAGTCAGACACATGGTCCATTTTAGAGATGTAGCCGGTATTGATATACTTGCCTGGGGCTCTGATTTTGACGGTATAGGAGGCAATCTTGATTTTAAAGATTATGCCGGACTTCCGATGATCATAGATCTTCTCTCCAAAGAGTTTACAGATGATGAAATAGATAAGATCAATCACGCTAACTTCTTAAGAGTGTTCGATGCTCAGAATTAAAAAAGAAATTTTTAACTACTAACTAGCACGAAGTCCCCTTCCTCAAGTGCATTATTGAGTAAGGCACTAGGGAGGGGATGAAGTGCTCCATATTATGTGATTGCACATTGTATTACGAGATGTGTTAAAATATTCCCGTAGCATCAAACAAATCGTTGAAAAGAGGAAATGGGTTTACTTACTGTTCATAAAACAACAGAAGAAGAGAAATACGTTATTTGTAGCTGGAAATATGATGGCGAATATGCAATATACAATGGTCCATCATATGAAGAACAGGCAAAAACACGTAGAGGCTTTGCTAACCCTAAGAACAATTATTATTCATTTTTAGAAGGCACACAGTTAGTAGGATATATCAATTTGATTGAAGAAGACACACAGGTGTTTTTCGGTATTGGGGTTGATCCTTCTTATTGTAATCGGGGCTATGGACAGATAATAAGCAAAATGGCATGTGATCTATCGCATAATATTTATCCGGGAAAACTAGTTTATCTAGAAGTTCGAATATGGAATGCACGGGCAATCAAATGTTATGAAAAGGCTGGGTTTCGTATCATTGGAGAACCAATAGAACGAACAACACCTATAGGAGAAGGATTGTTTGTTCGAATGATTGAAGGTCATTAGAGGCGTATTCTTTAGTAATTGGTATTGTAAAAGCTTTGAGCGAAATCCGTTCAAAGCTTTTTGTTTGTGATGATTATAAGAATGTGAGACCATTTCCAACACAATGCTTGAACAATTGTTCTTTAAATGATATAATAAGCTATGAAATTAGAGAAATTAGAGAAAGGAAGCCATTGTGTTTTTTGCCTTAACTATCACCTCGTTCTTGTGGTCAAGTATCGCAGAAAAGTGATAGATGACAAGATCTCAAAACGGCTTAAAGAATTATTTGAGTGCATTGGTGAATTCTATAATGTTTCTGTGACAGAGTGGAATCATGATGTGGACCACATTCATGTGTTGTTTACAGCACATCCTGCTACTGATCTTACACAGTTTCTTGATTCGTATAAATCCGCAAGCAGCAGAGTCATCAAAATAGAATTCCCTTGCATCAAAAACTATCTTTGGAAAGAGCACTTCTGGAGTCCCAGCTATTGCCTCATCAGTACCGATGGGGCAACCATTGATGTGATAAGAAAGTACATTGAGAACCAAGGTCTATGAAAAAGAACAAAGCATACAAATATAGGATCTATCCTGATGCACTGCAGCGGCAAATGTTTGCAAAAACTTTTGGCTGTGTAAGATTTGTATATAACAAGATGCTGCGGGATAAGATAGATCATTACGAAGAGACAGGAGAGATGCTAAAGACTACTCCTGCCGGGTACAAGAACGACTATCCTTTTCTGAAAGAAGTAGACAGTCTCGCCCTTGCCAATGCACAACTTCAACTTCAGACGGCGTTCAAAAACTTCTTCAGAGATGAGCATATAGGTTTTCCGAAGTTCAAGAGCAAGAAAAACTCAAGACAAAGTTATACTACGAATCTTGTAGGCGGAAATATCAGGATCGAAGGGAAGAAGATAAGACTTCCGAAGATGGGAGAAGTAAGGATCAAACTCCACAGGCAGATACCGGAAGGCTATGCCATTAAGAGCGTAACGGTAAGTCTTGAGTCTACGGGGAAATACTATGCATCCATACTTACAGAATATGAAGAAGGAGAAACCCGAGAGGATCTTGATAAGGAAAAGATAATTGGTCTTGATTACAGCAGTCCTTACTTTTACGTGGATAGTAGCGGAGAAAAGGCATCTATGCCACCTTACTACAGAAGAGCAGAAAAAAGACTTGCCGCAGAACAAAGAAAACTGTCTAAGATGGTAAGGGGAAGCAAGAACTATAAAAAACAAAAGAGAAGAGTGGCCCTTGCCTATGAGAAAGTGAGAAACCAGAGAAGCGACTGGCAGCACGAAAGGAGTAAAGTGCTTGCTGGAGTATATGATTATGTCTGTGTAGAGGATATAGATTATAAGGACATGGCAAGAGGGCTTCATCTTGCTAAAGCCACCTACGATAACGGATTCGGGCAGTTCAGGACATATCTCGCATACAAGCTTACAGAGAGAGGGAAAAAGCTTATCACGATAGACAAGTGGTACCCTTCATCCAAGACATGCAGGCACTGCGGATATGTCAAAAAAGATCTTACTCTGAAAGACAGAAAATGGATCTGTCCGGGATGCGGACGCCTTATAGACAGAGATCTGAATGCTGCAATAAACATAAAGAATGAAGGTCTTAAGGCTATATCCTGAAGGCCTTACAAATCATCAGAACCGCGGGGCACGCGGGGATAGCCTGTTTTACCTGAGAGGGCTGCCTCTCTTGAGCAGGAAGCCCCGGCCTCTATAGGCCGGGTGAGCATGTCACATAATCTAGGACTTGACAAAATTCCAAATAAATATCAAAAACAAATTCTAAGGGCCTTTTTGTTGATTTTCAACAAATGGCCCATTATTTTTTGGGGTTTTTATGAATAATTTCTTGAATCATAAATTTTATGGTACTAAAATGGTACCAAGGACAAGTTGTTTTTTATTATCTAAACATATTTTGTTAGGAGGATAAATAGTATGAAAAAAGTATTAGCAGTTCTTCTTGCACTTGTAATGGTATTCTCACTTGCCGCATGCGGCAAAGCAAAACCACTTGCAGATGAAGGACACGAAGCATGGGTAGCTCACGGTCAGTATCTTCTTGCTGACGGAACTCAGAACGGTTGGAACGGAAAGGATACAGCAGTTTATGAAGCATCTGCTCTTACAGCAATTGCGCTTGATGATGTAAAATCCATAGATTCCGCTCTTTATGAAACACTCAAGGGAAAGGATGTTAAGTACCTCTATAAAGGCGAATACATCTTTGGAACCAATGATGCAGGCTGGACCACAGATTTCCTTAACACCCAGGGAATTCTCTACAGAGCAAACGGATCCTATGCATTCAAGGTAGCACAGTGCACAGCAGAAGTTGACGGAAACAACAAGGTATATGCAGAAGATCAGTGGATCAGCGATCCTAAGACAGCTTATGCAGAGAGCCTTACACCTGATACAATGTTCATGCCTGTATGGCAGGAAGAGCCTGATGAGTATGGTTTCTCTTGGGCAAGCAACCCTGTAGTTATAGGCGGCGCAGGACTCTATACTCTTGTTATCGCACAGTATACCAATGCATCTGCACCGGGACAGCCGGGATACGGCATCGGCCTTGTACTTAAGGAAGCAAAGGAAGGCATCGCTTATGAAGAGGTCCGTTCCTATGTTGCAGCTGATCATACATACAGCGTAATAGGAAGCTTCGCAGGTTCTGATTGGGCTAACGACGTTGCTATGACTAAGACTGCTGACAACACCTATGAAGGCGAAGTCACACTCAAGGCCGGCGACGAATTCAAGGTCCGTGCAGACAATGACTGGACATACAGCTGGGGTTCAAGCGATGGTAATAACATGACTGCCAGTGTAGACGGAACATATCTCGTCAAGATCGTATTTGAAAACGGTGATGACAGTTCTGTCATTCTCACAGCTACACCTAAATAGTCAGACATTTTTTTAAGGGCTTCATTTCCTATGGAGCCCTTTTCTTTTTATCTTGATTCTTAATAAAAAACGCTCGTTCTTACCAGTATTAGCGCTGCAATATTTGCAGTACTTTGCTTTTTGGCCCCAGAGGTATGGAAATGAGCAAAAAGTTATTATCTATTTGCCTTGCGGCAGCTATGATTTTTTCATTTGCAGCCTGCCAAGGCAAGACCAAGATTCCGGAATACGAAGACTTTGATGTAAGTTATGTAGAATCTCTTCCTGAAAATGCTCAGGACGGTCTTACTTTGCATGCCTTCAATTGGACCTACAGGCAGATTATAGACAACTTACCGGCCATAAGAGATGCCGGTTTTAAGAACATCCTTACAATGCCCGTTCAGCAGCCAAAGGGCGGCGGCTCTCAGTGGTGGGCTTTTTATCAGCCATTAAGCTTTTCCATAGGAAATGATTCTGCCCTTGGAAACAAAGCTGATCTTGAAGAGCTTTGCAAAAAGGCAGAGGACCTTGGCATATGCATACTTGCAGACATAGTAGTCAACCATATGGCAACAACTGATAATGAGGGGAAAGAAGCGGACGGAACGCCGACAGTATCACCTGCAGTCGAAGAGTATGAACCCCTCATATACAGAAACAGAAATGAGGATAGGGACGGAATAGGCCTTACATTCCATCATAATAAAAATGCATCGGGATCAGGAGCTGATACTCAGTACTATGCCTACGGCAATCTCCCTGATCTTGATACATCCAACTCTTTTGTTCAGAGCAGGATACTTTCTCTTCTTGAGGAGTGCATAGATGCCGGTATAGACGGTTTCCGTTTTGATGCTGCAAAACATGTTGAAACGGAAAGCGATCCCGACTATCCCAGCGATTTTTGGGACAATACTCTTGAAGTTGCAAGAGATTATTACAAGGATAAAACAGGAAAGGATCTTTATGCTTACGGAGAAATACTCGGAACTCCTGCAGGAAGAAGCCTTTCAAATTATACAGAGCACATGCTCATAACAGACGACGGATTCGTCTCTCAATTTAAAAATGTCTTTGCAGTTAAGGATCCGTCAAAGATTTTGAATGCAGCGCTTAAGACAGACGATGCAAAAGACCTTATAGCATGGGTAGAAAGTCACGATGAGTATGTTACGACAAATACTCACTATTCCCATATCAGAGTGGCTAAATATTGGTCTGTGATAGCTGCTAAAAAGGGCCTTGGGGGACTTTTCCTTGCAAGGCCGAATGACGAGCTTACCGTAGGTCAGGTAGGCAGTTACGATTTCGAAAGCGAATATGTTGCTGTTTCGAACAGATTCCACAACAGGTTCTTTGATGCAGAGAGCTATGAGTCTGTCGACGGCACCTTATATATATGTGAAAAGATAAAAGAAGGGGATCAGGGTGCTTTGATTCTCAATGTGGGTGACGTAAATGCAGATGAAACTGTAGAGGTCCCCGTTTCCCATCTTGAAAGCGGCAATTATTATGATTCCCTTACGGGAAACAAAATAGTCGTCCATGAAGGCACCGCCTATGTGAATTTTGAAGCAAACGGCATGTGCGTCATGACAAGATCAAAGGATGTACATCCAAGGCTTGAGATATCTGAAAGGGGCGGAAGCTTCACGGGATCTATGGAAGTAACGCTTGGCTCTTACAATGCAGAAGAAGGATATTTCTGGTTTGGAGATGAGAAGGAAAAAAGGACTGACATAGGTGAAGGGAAGACAGTTGAGCTTGCAGACCATGTGGTAAACGGCGAAGCCGTACTCCATGTCGTCTTAAGAAACGGAAGCAATACTTTGGAAAGAACCTTCAGCTACAAACAGTAGGGCCAATCTGAACACGTGTG
>CAZALQ010000052.1:8838-9081 GCA_964485605.1 uncultured Oscillospiraceae bacterium | reverse complement strand
GGGTTACCGGCGCATTTGATCATATAGCTACAGTATGTGCAAGAGACGCCTCTGAACTGCAGAATTATTTTGATGAAATAAAGGGAATCCATGGAGTTACAGGAGTGGTATCGTCTATCTTACTTGACGATGTCAAGAGACGCTACAGCGTACCGCCCATCGCGACTAAGCAATAAAAATCCCCGGCTTTAAAAGCCAGGGACTTTGGTGGTACCCCCAGGTGGAATCGAACCGCCAACAAAG
>CAZALQ010000052.1:7551-8828 GCA_964485605.1 uncultured Oscillospiraceae bacterium | reverse complement strand
CCGTTATATCCGTTTAACTATGGAGGCATGCCCCTTATTATTACTCAAAATATGCCTTTAAGTCAATATAAAGATTGAACGGAGCACTCTTTTATGTTAGTATTGTCTTTGCGTTTATAGGAGAAACCTATGGATGAGAAATTCATGAGAGAAGCCTTATCTTTAGCAAAAATTGCTGCCGATAATGGTGAGGTGCCCATAGGAGCCGTAATTGTCAAAGACGGACAAATAGTGGGCATGGGTAGAAACAGAGTCGAAGAGACCAAAGACCCTACCAGTCACGCGGAGCTTCTCGCCATAAAAGATGCATGCAGCAATTTGGGCGTAAAATGGCTTACGGGCTGCGAAATGTATGTGACTCTTGAGCCCTGCTCAATGTGTGCAGGTGCAATAGTCCTATCCCGAATAGACAGACTGTATATAGGGACGGCCGATCCCAAAAGCGGAGCGTGCATCTCCCTAAATAATATAACTACTGATACGAGGCTCAACCACAGGGTTGAGCAGGAAATAGGTCTTCTTAATGAGGAATGCAGTGACATTCTCAAAAGCTTTTTCAGAGAGCTGAGGAAAAGACCTAAATACAATCCGGAGGAAGTATAAAATGAAAAGAAAAGCTGCTATAACAGCTGTAATACTCGCGCTTGCAATGCTCATGGCACAGTTTGCCTTTGCAGACGGCGGACTTCAAATAGTCAAGACAGTTCCCTCTGCCGGAGAAGAAGGCAAACAGGTCACCAACATGGCTGTTAAGATTATTTTTAACGAAGATGTCAGCGATGCCGCAAATGACAGCGCAAATGCAAAGCTCATAACAATAACGGATCCTGATGGAAAAAAGCAATCCTTTGAGATCACTCACCACCCAAAGTCGCCCAACGAGATTTGGTGCATACTTACAGGAGACCTTGTAGCAAATACTGAATACACTGTAAAAGTTGCATCCGGGATCAAAGCAACCTCAGGTGATACACTGGGTCAGGATTTCAGCTTTACATTCAAAACAAGAAATACAAAGATAGATAATACAATTTCCATCGTTATGACCATCGGCATGATGGTGATCATGATGCTTGCAACTTCCAGAGCTCAGAATAAGGACCAGGAAGAAAAGACAGCAAAGGGCAAGGGAGCTGCTGCTCCTGAAAAACTTGCTCAGAGCGATCCATACAGACTTGCAAAGGAAAAGGGCATAAGAAACCTGAAGCCGTAAAGAGTTCTTGCAGGAATATCCTCTGCACTGCACAATGCAACAAACACCGAGTTCATATCCATGC
>CAZALQ010000052.1:0-7541 GCA_964485605.1 uncultured Oscillospiraceae bacterium | reverse complement strand
AAAAGCTCGAAAAGAAAAATGCTTCCGGCGAAAGAGCAAGAGCAAAGTATGCTCAGGCTCAGGCTGAAAGAGAAGCTGAGATCGAAAGAAGACTTAAAGAGATACATGATGCCAGCGTATACAAGGTAAAGGGAAGAGGATCCCTTGTCGCTCACGGCGGAACACTTCCAAAAGCCGTTCTTAAGAAGCAGGCTAAGAGAAGAAAAGCAAGAAAGAGATAAATTTACATGACCGCTTTCAAATATGAAAGCGGTTTTTTATTGCTCTGAAAGGGATGATTGCAGTTTAAATATGTGAAATATTTTAAACAAAAACACTATATATATCTGAATAATACAATTATGCTTGTGCGTTGTCTATATATGGTAAGTATTATAAAATGTAAAAAACTAGGTTTTTGAAAGGAGTCAATATGGACGAACAGACAAGGCAGGCATTGATTGAAGAGAGGCTGAAAAGATTCAATGCTGCTACTTCAATGAAAGAGCATCCGGGACAGGTCCCCAATATTTCCTTCTATGTTACATGGAAAGTATATGACTACGGATGCAAATTATCAGAAGCACTTCTTGATTATGATTTGATGGCAAAGCTCACCTACGCATTCCAGGAGAGATATAACTTTGACGGATTTGTTGAATACAGCAACAGAAACCAGTACAGAGTATCTCAGCTTCTTGGATCATCTGAATACATTGTAAATGACGATGCATTCTCCATTCAGGTTGAGGATTTCCCGACCCTTTATGATGATGAGCTCATGGAGTTTGCTGCAGATCCTACAAGATTTATGTGGGAGAAGATCATTCCGAGAAAGTATCCCCAGTTCCAGAATGATATAGAAGTTTCATATTTCCAGGAACTTGTTAAAGAGTATCAGGATTTCAATGCATTCTCACAGAGGATGTTCAAATCCATGACAGATCTTTACGGCGTACCTCTTCTTTGGGACTTCAGAGCCCCCGGAATCCCCAACCCCTGTGAAACACTCATGTCTCACTACAGAGGCATCAAGAACTTCTCCATCGATATGAGAAGACGCAAGGATGAACTTCATGCTGTTTGCGAAGCAATGTCCGGAAACGCAGCAAGAGCCGCAGTTAAGGCATGGGAAAACGTACAGCCCGGTCACACTCAGAAATCCTGCTTCGACGGTGACGGAGGACTCCTTGCACATACAGTCATGAACCCAAAACAGTTCGACGAATTCTATTGGCCGTGGCTTAAGATGTATTGGGACTGCGTACAGTCTAAGGAAGGCTGGGTAATCAGAACCTTTACAGAAGGATCCGGAGCTCTCATTTGGGATCATCTTATGGATTACAGAAAAGGAATGGTATTCCTTCACCTCGATATCGATGATCCGTATCTTGTAAGAGAAAAGTGCCCCAATGCCGGTATCATGGGCGGTATGGATACACATCTCCTCGGACACGGAACGGTGGAAGAGTGCCTTGCAAAGACAGAGCATCTCGTAAAGACTCTCGGAGAACAGGGCGGATACATCTTCTCTGAAAACAGACTCGTATCCTATCCTAACGATACAAAGAGAGAAAATCTTGAAGCTGTATGCAAGTATCTTAACGATTACAACCACAAGAATATGTAGGAGGCAGATAAAATGGCAAAAGTAAACATCAGTAAATATCCTGAGGGTCTTCAGACCCTTGCCAAAGAATTAGAGCTTCCAATTCCCGAAGATAATGTTCAGGGCAGAGAAGCATATGTTCAGGGCATAATAGGTTTTATAGCAGGACTGTAGTAGTAAGTAGTGTCTGCATTTTTGGGAGAGGATCAACTTCCTCTCCTTTTTTTGTACTTAATTTTTTAGACAAAATAGAGATAAATGGCGGGAAATACTCTGGCGAAATGTTTACATTTTTGAGCCTAAGCTGTTGATTGTACTTCCTTTATTAATAATATAGTATTAAAAGGTAATAGTGTTTTAAGTAGGTGATGATAGGAGGAAACGCTTATGGATACTCATGAATTACTTCAGCAAAGAGTCAGGAATTTTCATGATGCCGTACAGATGAAAAAAGCTCCGAAAAGAGTGCCGCACATTTCCAGCTTTATGACGTGGAAGTTTGTGGATGCCGGAGTTAAGTTCAGCGATGGTATGTATGATTATGACCTGTGCGAAAAAGTTCATATCGAATGGGAAGAAAGATATAAATTCGATGTGCTCAGAGAGTTCGGAACGAGAAACCCCATAAAAATAATTCAGGGCTTCGCAGCTCCGAGATACGTTATCAATGATGAGAATTCAACCATCAATGCTCTTGACTTTACTTTAATGGAAGGTGATGAGTACGACGAACTTCTCACAAACAAAAGAAAGTTCCTTTGGGAAAGAGTAGTCGGAAGAAGATATCCTGAACTGCAGAATGCTACGGACGATCAGATAAGGAGCATCATAAGAGGCTTCCAGGAATACAACGAATACAACGCAAAGATCACAAAGATCTATCGCGAGCAGTTCGGAGTTCCTTACTTCTACGGATGCCCGTCTTTTTCTCCCTGCGCAATAGAATCCCTCATGAACAACTACAGAGGGATCAAGGGTACATCCATTGATATGCGTCGTCATAAGGACAAGATAAAAGCCCTTTGCGATCAGCATGTTGCCAATGTTGTTACACCTGCAGTTGAGAAGCTGAAAGCAGGTCCTAAGGGAGAACTTCCGGAGTTTGCTTTTGATACTTCCGGCGCATCCCTTTGCCATACTATTCTTTCTCCGAAGCAGTGGGAAGAATTCTATTGGCCCGGAATGAAGATGATCACCGATGCAATCGTTGAAACGGATAAGACTTCTTACTGGTTCTATCAGGGAGCCATGTATCAGTTTGCAGACTTCTTTAAGGATATTGAAAAGGGACATATCTGCATTCATATCGAGCTTGGAGATCTTTTCGAAATCAGAAAGATGCTTCCTAACATTGCTCTTGCAGGCGGCATGCCTATGACAAGACTTTACGAAGGAACTCCTGAAGAGTGCGTAGACATTGCAAAGAGCCTTGTAGACGGACTCGGACAGGAAGGCGGATTCATCCTTTCTCAGGATAAGATGTGTTCATATCCAAAGGACTGCAGAAGAGAAACTCTTCTTGCTGTCTGTGACTTTATACAGAATTACGGTGAGTAAAAGGGAGGTAAACCTATGTCAGAACATCATGATTTTTCTACATATCCGGAAGGATTTAAGAGAGTTTGCGACCTTTGCGACTTTCTGCCGGATGACTATGAAACCAGAGCTGCCTTTGTTGAAGGTTTGTTCGGTTTTGTTATAACACTATAGGACGGAGATTAAAAAAGAATGGACAAAAGAGCTGAAAGAGCACATCTTGTGCAGGATGCCATAGCTTTTAAAAAGGTTCCGAGAGTTCCTCTTGTATCCAACTGCTCTCAATGGCAGGTAATGGATGCGGGAATGAAATTTACCGAGGCTTGCTATGACTGGGATCTCATGTACAAAGCGTGCAAAGAATTTGTTGACCGCTACTACTTTGATTACTACAGAGCAATCGGTATCAGAAACCCTGTAAAACTCAATGAAGCATTGGGCGCAAACGCCTACCTCATTACAGAAGACAGCATTTCGGTTCCCGATAACTGCTGGGTAACTCCCGATGATTTCAAGGGACTTATGGAAAACTACGATAAGTACCTTTGGGAAGTGATCATTCCGAGAAAGTGCGTTTATCTGAAGACTGATCATGGCCTTGAGAGCTTTAAAGATGCTGCTAACGAATACCATCTTTTCAGTGACTTTATGGCAAACCTTGATCATTATATGTTTGAGGAAAAACAGATTCCGAAGGAGACAAGAGTGGGCGGATCTTTCAGGCCCTACTTTGAATCCCTCTTCAACATGTGGTCGGGAATCAAAGCTTGCTCGGTTATGATCAGAAGAAATCATGACCAGGTAAAGGAATACTGTGATTGGCAAAATGAACAGAGCATGGCAAGATTCCACAGGGAAGTGGCAAAGGAAGTACAGAACGATGTGGCTGTTTCAGACTTCTTAACAGGATTTCAGTCAGGTACCATTCTTAACATCAAACAGTTTGAAGAATTCCTCTGGCCATATTGGAAAGAATTCTTTGACGGACTTGCAGAGCACGGAAAAACCGCTACCATGAGCATTCAGTCAAGAATGATTTACTTTAAGGACTTTTTCAGAGAAATACCGAAAGGTCATGTCCAGCTTGCATTGGAAATAGACGATATTTTCGAAGTCAGGAAGGAATGTCCAAACCTTTGCTTAAACGGCGGTATGCCTGTTGAATACCTGGGAAGAAAGACAGCGGAAGAGTGCATTGAATATGCAAAGATGCTCATAGATAAGCTTGATGCAGGAAACGGAGGCTTCGTAATGGGCCAGAACAAGATGCTTACATTCAAGAAGGATGCTAAGAGAGAGAACCTTCTCGCAGTTACACAGTACTGTCTTGAACACCCGTTTTAATGGAGGAAGATAAAATGGAAAATAAAAAAATTGACATGACATCTTATCCTGAAGGAAGACAGGCTGCAGTTGATTGTTTCGACTACCTTCCTGAAGGGATGCAGAGAGAATTTGCTCTTCTGGGCATGATTGGTTGGCTTTTTACCAATTAAATTTCAATTTTAAGTTTTAATTTTTGTACATATGTGTTATTCTTTGAAATACAGTTAAATTTAACCAAGGAGTTTTTATGGCTGATTACAACAGTTTAAGAGCAAGAAGGCTTAAGGCGTTTAATGACGCTACTTCAATGAAAGAAAATCCGGAAATGATTCCCCATGTTTCATTCTTTGTAACGTGGAAGGTTCATGATTACGGTTGTAAACTTTCTGAAGCACTCAACGATTATGATCTTATGAAAGATGTAGTTAAGAGCTTCCAGAAAAGATATGGATTCGACGGTTTTGTGGAATACGGAAACAGAAACCAGTACAGAGTATCAGAGCTTATGGGCTCTTCAGTATACCAGGTAGATGATGAGGCAGGCTCTGTATTTTACCTTGATTCCTGAGTATGCGAAGACGGCGAACTTGCAGAATATGCAAAGGATCCCAATAAATTCGTATGGGAAAAGGTCGTTCCCAGAAAGTACCCCTTCTGGAGCGAGGGCGTTACTGCTGAGTTTATGAACAAACTCAACGAGGAGTTCCTTGGGTTTATTACATTCAACAACGCTATCAAGAAGGAAATGTCCGATGAACTCGGAGTTCCCGAACTTTGGGAGTTCCGCGGCGGAATGACGACTCTCGGCGTTGAATATATATTCCAGACATTAAGAGGAATCAAAGGCATGTCCATAGACATGAGAAGAAATAAGCAGATTTTAAAGGATGCCATTGAAGCATACGAAAATCTAAGCTTAAAACCGGCTCATGATGCTATGAAAGCAGCCCCAAAGGGTCACTCCAAATATGCTGTATTTGATTCTGACCTTACCATGCTTGCTCATACTGTCATGAACCCAAAGCAGTTTGAAGAATTCTACTGGCCATCTCTTAAGAGACAACTCGACATAGTCGAAGACCACGATTGGACCATAAGAATCTTTACGGAGAACTTCGGAAATATCTGCTGGGATTATCTCAACAACTACAAGCCGGGAACAGTATGTCTCCACCTTGAGAAGGATGACGTATTTGACCTAAGAAATGCATGCCCCGGCGTTGTTATCATGGGCGGTATCAATACAGAACTCCTTTATTACGGAACAGAGCAAGAGTGCGTTGACAGAGCAAAATACCTTTGCGATACCATAGGTGCTAAGGGAGGCTTCATGCTCACCCAGGACAAGCTCGTTTCTTACAGAAATGACTGCAAGCGCGAGAACCTTTTGGCTCTTACCAAATATATGAACGAACGTAACGGAATGGAGGTTTAGGACATGGAAGTATTCGATATCAGCAAATATCCGGAAGGACTTGACCTTATTGCATCAAAGATGGATCTTCCGATGGAAGACCCTGAGGCAAGAAAGAATTACGTTCTTGGAATCATAGGATTTATTGCAGGCCTTTAAACAAATAGGAGAGTAACATGAGTTTTTGGGAGTGCTTCACCAAGGCATTAAAATATCCGAGAGCAAAGATTGCACTTTTGGAAGTAATCGGCGGAATAGCTATAGTTTGGATAGTGGTAAGGGTAACCGATGCCACCATGATTCAGGCTATAGTATCCCTGTTTTCCCTTCTTATGATCAACGGAGGCATACAGGAATTCGGCAAGTATTATCTTGCCATCAAAAACGGCGCCGACCTTGATGAAGACATAGAATAGGTGAATCATATGGATGAACAACAGATCAAGGAATTAAAAGAAAAAAGAATAAGAATTTTTCGTGATTCCTGCGGATTCAGAAAGCCGGAAAGAATAGGCATAGTTTCTATGTTCCAGGCATGGCAGATATTAGATGCCGGATACAAGCTTTCCGAAGCTATGACAAATTATGAGCTCCTTGAGAAGATCACAAGAGAACATGTAGAGAAGTACAACTGGGACCTCATGGTCAATGACGGAACAAGAAATCCCTTCCTTCTTTACCAGGCTCTCGGTTCTACGGCATATCAGTTTGACGACAATGCCGATACCATTAACCACATTGATAACTGCTGTTGTACAGTCGATGAGATCGAAGAACTTACAGCAGACTTCGATAAGTTTATGTGGGAAAAGGGCATGACACATAAATACGCAGCTTGGGATCCCAATTGTGTGGATGTGGAATATGTTCAAAAAGCCCTTGATATGCAAAATCTCCATGCGGCATACAGAGCGAAAATGCAGGCTGCGTTCAGATCTGATTACGGAATTCCTGTATTCGTAGCCCCGAGATTTGCTCCAAGTCCTGTGGTTGAGGAGATATTCTCCAATATCCTCGGTATTAAGGGCATGTCCATAGCCATGAGGCGCTATGAGGATAAGTTTGATGCCCTTGTTGCAATGCTGAACGCAAGGAACTATACACCTTTCATGGAGATGTTTAAGGCGCTTCCTGCAGGCCCTGATCTTAATGCCTGCTTCGACGGAGGTACCACATATCTTTGCCAGAATGCTCTCAGTTTAAAGCAGTGGGATAAATACTACTGGCCCTATGCAAAGGAAGCAATCGATGCCTGCGTTGAAAAGGACTTTACATTCTCCATCCTTCCGGAAGGAGAAGTACTTCGCTTTGCAGACTGCTTCAGAGACGTTCCAAAGGGAACCCTTTCCTTCATGCTCGAAACAGACGATGTATTTGAGTTTAGGAAGCAGCTTCCAAACTGCGCTATTATGGGCGGTATGGATAACCTTCTTCTCAATAACGGCACAAAGGAAGAGTGTGTAGACTTCGCAAAGAAGCTTATTGATGAACTTGGAAGAGACGGCGGATATTACATGACCCAAACAAAGATCGGAACCTACCATGCAGACGGTAAGGGCGAAAACGTAAAGGCTGTAAACGATTTCGTCTTAAATTACAAGTTCATCAATAAGCTTCTTTGCGATACATACGCAGTTTTCGGGCTGAATGACCTTTTGCTGACGGATTGTGTGGATG
>CAZALQ010000051.1:0-9145 GCA_964485605.1 uncultured Oscillospiraceae bacterium | reverse complement strand
AGTATTTGGAATCAGACCGTTAAGACAAATGATTTTGTGCTTGTTTGTGATGGACCACTTACCGATGAATTAAATGCTGTGATTGAGAAAATGCAACACGAGCACTCCGAACTTCACGTAGTACGATTGGAGAAAAATGGCGGACTCGGTAATGCGTTAAATACCGGAATTAAAGAATGTAAAAACGAACTGGTTGCCCGAATGGATTCTGATGATATCAGCAGACCAGAGCGTTGCGAAAAGCAATTAGCTGTTTTCTCAACTTATCTAGAAGTGTCCATAGTTAGTGGGATTGTAGAAGAATTCTCAACATCAACTGAAGTTATCGAAGCAAGACGTGTTTTGCCAGAGAAACAGGAGGAAATTCTTACCTTTGCAAAAAAAAGGAATCCGTTCAACCATCCCTGCGTCATGTATAAGAAATCAGCGGTTGAAGAAGCGGGGGGATATCAGGATTTCTATCTATTAGAAGACTATTTTCTTTGGATTAGGATGCTTCAAAAGGGAATCGTTGGTTATAACCTTCAGGAGCCGCTATTATGGATGCGAGCAGGATCTGAAATGTATAAGCGTCGTGCTGGATGGAAGTATGCAAAGAGCCAGAAGACATTGTTCAAATACATGAAGGATAGTGGGTTTATAAGTACTGGCCAGTATGTAACAAGCATTTTGACAAGATCCGCTTCTTCCTTAATGCCAAATGGTTTACGTGAGAGGGTCTACAAGAAGATACTTAGGAAAGCAAGAGGGCAGGCATAAAATGCGCGAGTTGCAAATAGATGAAATTCACGATATAGAGCTTGAATTGATACAACAGGTTCATGATATCTGCGTGGCTCAAAACCTTCGTTATACATTGGCCTATGGTACATTGCTGGGGGCAGTTCGTCATAAAGGTTTTATCCCGTGGGACGATGATGTTGATCTAATAATGCCACGTCCTGATTATATGAAATTCTTTGCTTACTGTCAGTCTCATGAGGTCCCGTTTGGATTTGCGGCTAATGAAGTGAATCCGAAGTATCACAAGCCGTATGCAAAAGTATGGGATTTGCATACAGTGATCGAAGATGATTATAACGAAGAGCGTGGTGTTGGAATTGGCGCAAATATAGATATTTTTCCTGCGGATGGACTAGGAACTGACAACAAAGAGAAAGCATGGAAGTATTTAAAACCATTTGTATATTCCAATAAGGTACTTGCCGCGACTGACTGGGGGCATTATACGAAGTCGTCGACACACAGTCTGAAATATGAACCAGTTCGTTTGGCAATCTTCATTTACACAAGATTTATTAATGCAGATAAGTATTCGAAAAAATACAACCACCGCTTGATAAAGTATTCGTTTGAGGATTCCCCCCTTGTCGCCTGTATCGGAGCAACAAAGACTCCACGCGCAATAAAAAACAAAGCTATTTATGAAGAATACGTAGACTTGCCATTCGAAGGAAGAACGTTTAAGGCAATCAGTACCTATGATCAGTTTCTCCGTGAGACATATGGAGACTATATGAAACTTCCTCCGGAAGATAAGCGGATACCTTGGCATGGCCGTAAGGTATTTTTGAAGGATGAATGTTAAAAGACGAAAGATGAGGACCATAAAATGATCTATGCAGCGATACTTGCGGGAGGAATTGGGAAACGTATAGAACGTCATTCCATTCCAAAACAGTTTATTACGATTGGCGGCACACCAATTATTATTATGACGGTTCGAGAGTTTTTGAAAAATAGCCGCTTCGACAAATACTACATTGCTATCCATTCAGACTGGAAAGAGTATCTGGAAGAGTTGCTGAAATCATCCTTTTCAACCGATGAGCTTGAAAGAATAGTAGTAGTAAATGGTGGAAAGGAACGTCTCGATTCCTTTTCCAACGTGATGAATGCTGTAATTGAACAGTATGGTTTACATGATGAAGATATCCTGATCTGTCACGATTCCGTCCGGCCGTTTGTCTCGCAGCAGATGATTAACGACTGTATTGACGCAACGCTGGCAGATAACTTCGCTCTGACCGTTGTGCCGACTACAGATACGATCCATGTGGCGCATGATGAGAAGTTCATTGACGGAACACTAGATAGGAACGGTCTCTATAACGGTCAGAACCCCTCAGGATTTAATATTGCTCTTCTAAAATCTGCTCTTGAAAGCTTCACTGATGATGCGAAAAAGAATGTGACAGGCACAACACAGTTGATCCTGAAACTTGGCTACAAGATTAGAATTGTCAAGGGCCATACAAGTAATTTTAAGATTACTACAGACAATGATTTGGACATTGCAGATCGATATATTCGCTCAAAGCCTAAAACCAGAAAGATCGAATTGGTTGATGTGACGCTGCGTGACGGTGGCATTGTGATCAATTTTGATTATGGCCTAGAGCGTATGCAGAAGATTAAGGCGACATTGGAAGCCTCTGGAATAGAGTACATCGAAACAGGGTATATTGACGAGAAGAAAGGCAGTCCGGAAGGCCGTACCTGTTTTGATAATGAAGTCTCGATTGAGACAACGCTACTGAGAACAGGAAAGAAACCAGGCGTCACCTATTTCACAATGATTGACTATGGCACTTTTGATGTGAATAAGCTTCAGCCCCGTTCCCAGGGTGGTATCGATGGTATTCGGCTTGCTTTCCATAAGGAGAACTGGGAAGCATCCATCGAATGGGGCAAGGTTATCATGGCAAAAGGCTATGATCTGTACATCCAGCCAATGGTCAGCATGAGATATACAGATGAAGAATACCGCCATTTGATCCAAGTATGTAACGCAGAACTTGCAGGTGCGAAGGGATTCTACGTAGTAGACAGCTTTGGACAGATGGACAATGCGGCACTGATCCATAAATTGGAGATTGCGGATCAGTATCTCAGTTCGTCCATGAAGCTTGGTTTTCACGCTCATAACAACCGCCAGATGGCTTATTCCAATGCCTTATCTTTTGTGGAATTCAACGCTCGTCACGATATGATGCTGGATGCGAGTATCATGGGGATGGGAAAAGGCGCTGGAAATCTTTGTACAGAGCTGATAGAGGCAACTCTCATTAATGAAGGGAAAAGCTACGATACCAATGTGATTTATGACGCAATCTCTGATTACTTTGCGGCGCAACAACAAAAGACCCCGTGGGGCTATAGCCTGGATTATTATCTCTCCTCTCTGTATTCCTGCACACCGAGTTATATCAAGATATTTACTGCTGATGAGCGGGTTACGACGGATGTGCTTGTAGAACTTTTAAAGAAAATGCCAGATGAAAAAAGAGCCGCGTGTGATCGAAAATTTGCTGCTGAGTATTTGAAGGGATATTTCGCATGAATGAGAGTGGAAACAAGCCAGACTACAGCTTGATAAGCAAGTACAGGACAGTACTTATGGGCGTGGCAATTATCTTTATTCTGTTTTGCCATGTCGAACTCGGATATGAACAGAATAATATAGCTCCAACAGTTTTCTCCAAGCTTTCGCATGTTCTTACTGTAGGTGTGGATCTTTTCCTGTGCCTTTCTGGGTTTGGCTTGTACTATTCATATACGAGCAAAAAGCAGACATATGGTGAGTTCGTAAAAAAGCGACTGGTTCGTATAGTGCCCTATTATCTGGTTATTGCAGGAGTTACGTATTGTTTGTACGATGTTATCATCAAGAGTTTCGGTATAAATAGATTCCTCAGGGATTTGTTTTTCGTTTCATGGTTTTGCGATGGTTCAACGCTTTACTGGTACATATTAGCGATCATTGTTTTCTACCTCTTGTTCCCAGTATTATATCGTTTTGTTGATTCTGAGAAGAGTGGTTTCATCAAAATTGTTCTTTTTAGCATCTGTTGGTGGACATTAGAAGAGGTGTTATGTCGGTCAATTCCTTCCATCATGGTTTTTCGCATTGCGCTAGCCAGACTTCCGATCTTTATGATTGGCATTTATTTGGGGAAACTGTCATATGAACATAGAGCAGTAAAGAAACTAACCGCCATTACGTTATTGACCTGTGGCCCGATTATGTTTGCGGCAATAAAGAAAGTGGCAGGCTCTAAAATAGCTGATTATTTTCACTATCCAGTCCGAGCAATTCTTAGTGTTTCTATCTTAGTGATGGTCGTTGTTGTTTTGGAGATTTTGCGCCGGAAAGCTCCAAAACTATGCAGTTTGATAGTCGTAGTAATGGAATGGCTTGGAGGGATTACGCTGGAGTTATATCTACTACATCAAAGCTATATGATTTTGTTTGAGGATCCATATAAGTTTACAGAATACATATTTGTTGCTGTTATTTTTCCGCTTATTACTTCTGGAATGATTTGGCTTGTCAGAAATAAACTGAAGAGAGGAAAGACGGTATGAAGATATATAGCATCTTTGATGACTTTGATCCGATTGCTGTCAAAATAATAGGAGACGCAGGTGGTGATCTTACAGTTCATCCGCATGGCGTGCCTAGACCGAATGCTGACCAGATGGAGAAGATTCTGAAAGAGTTTGACTGTGTGATTATAGGTACTAGCCAGAAGATCACAGAAGAGATGTTCGATAGCATTACTACTCCACGGATTATAGCAACTGCGTCGGTTGGACTGGATCATATTAAGATTCCGGAAAACAAGAAAAACCTTGTAACGATCATCAACACGCCAAAGGCAAATGCACAATCTGTCGCAGAATATACCATCGGTTGTGCATTATCCTGTGTAAAAAGACTCGCAGAAGGAAATAACTTGTATAGGCAGGGTAAAAACAATAAGAGCCTGTATCAAAAACCAGAAGATTTGAACACGAAAACAATCGGCGTTGTCGGAGCTGGCAACATCTCTGTTCGGATTATGGAGTATGCAAATTACTTCGGTATGAGGGTTCTGTGCTGGACGAAGAATCCGGATCATCACAAAGAACTTGAGCGAACAGGCATAAAATTCGTTGCATTAGAAGAACTTGCTGGGACAGCAGACATTATCTCGGTAAACCTACCGAATAATGCCGGGACAAAAGGCCTGATTTCCTCCGACATAGTTCAGCTAATGAAGGATACGGCAATCTTTATCAGCGTCTCTCGATTAGATACAATAGACTATGAGGCACTATTTGATAAAGCAAGAACTTGTCCCGGATTTTACGTATGTCTTGATTTGGATGTGAACCAGACGGTAATTGACAGTATGCCAGATCAATCGAATGTTATGGTCACACCTCATATTGCGGGCGGAACGGTTGAGACTAGAAAAAGAATGTTCCGAGAGGTTTCGGAGCAGGTAGCTAAGGAAATCAGCAGGTGTGGAGAGTGATGTCCATGTTAGCTAAGCTTATCGGAATAACAAAAAGCATATATCATGAAATATCTGGGGTATGGTTCCACAAAAACAAGGTAGATCTTGGAATTCAGAGCAAATGGTCGATATTTGAGAAACTAAACTACAATCGACTTGGTTTTACAAATGAAGATTATTACGATTTCACTTTAAAACATAATGACTACCATGACTATATCAGTTTTCGCGAAAGGTGGCGTCTTGAATATCTCAACGGTAGGTTTTCCTATATTCTTGGGGAAAAGTTGATGTTTGAGCGAATCTTTGGTCATTACATAAGAGTACCACATATTAATTGCTGGGTTAAGAATGGGCAATGTATCGATATGGAAGCTGGTGAGCAAACTGATATTTTGCCATTATTGATGGTAAAAAAGCAATTGATTGCCAAGCCTACCCGTAGTGGGGGGGGTGGAGCTGGCATCCACAAAATATTGTATGATGGAAGTGAGTATTGGGTTGACCAGATTAAAGTCAGTGCTGACGAATTAAAAAAGACTATTGCAAGTTGGGAAGAATATATCGTTGTAGATTTT
Organism: uncultured Oscillospiraceae bacterium; assembly: GCA_964485605.1. Taxonomy (GTDB): domain Bacteria; phylum Bacillota; class Clostridia; order Peptostreptococcales; family Anaerovoracaceae; genus RUG13409. Next base: position 3,282 of record CAZALQ010000051.1, on the reverse strand, counting down.
GTAAAACAGGCAGAATATTCAAACTGCATATATCCTGAGACCACGAACTCGATGCGTGTGGTAACAGTTAAACACAAGGATAATAACTACGATGTAGCCTTGGCCTTTCATAGATTTGGAAGCAACTTCAGTTTCCCAGTGGATAATATTTGCAGCGGTGGACTTGTATCACTTGTTGATATTGAACATGGAACTCTAAGCGTTGCAAAACGAGCTACAGAACCTGAGATAGAATATGACAAACACCCGGACACAGGAACACAGATTGAGGGCGTTGAGATATCAAATTGGGAAAACATAAAAGACATTCTGATAAAGACCCATCAGAAGTTCCCATATTACATTTTCCTAGCATGGGATGTTGTGATAGATGATGAGGGCAGGATTAACATACTTGAGATTAATCGTGGTTCAGATTTAAATTGTCAGATTGTTAGGCCTCTACGCAAAGAGAAAATAGGATTATTCATGCAAGAATACGGGTTGCTTGATCGGCATTAACAAAACGGTAAGGGATGCTGTGTCGGCAATCTGACTGGGATAGAGGAAGATTATTTTGCGCCAGGGAAAAAACAGAAAACAGTATCTCGATATTGCTAAGGGCATAGGTATCATCCTTGTTGTGATAGGACATTGCCCGCAGGTGTATAACCCGCTAAAGCAGTGGATTTATGCCTTCCATATGCCGCTTTTCTTTATAATCAGTGGAATGGTATGGAACAGGGAATCACATGAAAAACGAGGATTCTTCACCAGGAAGTTTGTGGTGGACAAGCTCAAGCGCCTGATTATTCCCTGCTATATATGGGGAGTTCTCTACATGATGCTGGATACTGTGATGAACCGCAGTTTTTCTCCGATGAAAATTGCTTATTTGATTTACGGTAGCCAATCCGGGTTTTCACATGCGGGAAGCTTGACCTCGCTTTGGTTCCTTCCTTGCATGTTTATAGCTGTCTGTTTGTTTGAGATTGTACAGCAGAAGCTGAGAAAGCTTGAAAAGAGAAGTATTCTCCTGTTCATCATCTGCGTCATGTGTGCAATGGCTGGCCTGTTCCTACCAAGAATCTCCGGTGGCTATCCTTGGAGCATTGATGTGAGCTTTCTCGCACTTGCCTTTATGATGTGGGGACATCTTGGGCGTGAGTGCATCGAGAGAATAGGCGAACGGAAAGTATTAGCAGTCCTGTGTGCTATTGCATGCCTTGGAATACTCACAGCAACATTTGGTCTAAACTTGAGAAACATATCAATCAATAATGCAGACATGGCAGGTAGGTATTTCGGTAACCCGATGCTTTACTTGTTCGATGCTATAACAGGGAGTCTGTTCATACTATTAGTTTCAGAACTAATCAGCGGTCAACTTGGAAAAGGATTAGTGGAACTTGGAAAGAGGACTATACCGATTTTCATTATTCATAAGCCGATCGTTCAGGCGCTTAATAAAGTGGGAACAGCAATATCTGCACCAAGCTTTGTGATTGCAATCATATCGGTTGCTATCGCTATATGTATTAGTAATTTAGTGTATGTTGGTTTGAGAAAACTGGTGCCTATTGTATTTGGCGAAAAGAAAGCAAACTAATTTTAGACATAAGCTAATGGCTATTGCATGAGAGGATACAGATGATTAACCAAAGAAACCAATTTGTAGATATTATGCGCGGAATTGCGATGCTGCTTGTTGTGCTCGGGCACACCATGACAGGTTGCACGGTGGGTGCGGAGGAAAGCTTCCTCTTCAATATCGTGTGGTCTCTACAGATGCCGCTGTTCATTCTCATTAGCGGATATGTGACCAGGTACAGCCGTGGAATAGCAGATGGCAAAGGGCTGTGGAAGTATGTAAAGCGGCGCACGATTGCCTATCTTCTCCCCTGGGCTGTTTGGAGCTTTGTTGTTCGCGGGATTATCTTTGGTGAGACCAACTTCCTAAACGTCAAGTGGCTCCTTTGGCACATGGATTCTGGTTATTGGTTCCTTGCAACCATCTGGACGATCAGCATGATTTTTGGTGTTAGCACCATTGTAGCGAGGAAAGCTGCTAAGGGCTCTGAGACAAGACAGCAGGCATTCACGCTGATAATGTATGTAATCGGCATGGCAGCAATGACAGGCATCGGTTTCGTTGCAGGGCTGTCTTTCTTCGCAATCAAGTTGACACTCTACTACATGCCGTTCTATTTTGCAGGTTATCTCTATGGTCAGTACAGGGACAAGATTCTGGAAACAAGATGGGGGAAAACTACTGTAGATGTTGTTGTGGCGGTCTGCTTGGCCGTATGGCTGTTTATTATGACCAGATTCCATCTCTATGCACTGCCAGACAGCGGAGTGGCGATCATCCTAAGAGCGGCTTCCTCCATCACAGGATGTGTTGCTGTATGTGGCTTATGCAAGGGATTATTTGATATCGCTCCAAAACCTCTTGGGGGGGGGTACAGCGAGGATCGGAATTCAGGCCACAGGCATATACCTGATTCACGACTTTCTGCTGACACCGTTCAAGGCGGAGGTCATGCCTTATTATCAGACAGCCTTGGGCAAAATGCTAGTGTTGAGCAATCTGACCATAACAATGGTTTTAGCGGTTCTGATCATTTCGTTATTGGAACAGAACAGATCGACCAGAATGGCAACACTGGGGAAGTAGCCTCCAAATCCCTTGTGGGGGGGGGTACTACTCCACTGGTGCGGAGTTCATTCTCTGGAAATTTATCTCACCCATTACCTGTTACTGAACCTGCTGAAAATGACGGAAACGCCTATGACGGGAAGCATACAGGGAACGGTGTTAATAATCAGCAATTACGCGATCACGGTGACGCTTACAGTGTTGTCAGTCAAACTGTTGAACACCAACAAGGCGCTGAGGTTGGTTCTGTATGGAAACAAAGAGTAGGCAGAGGTTTCCTCTGGGCCGGGAAGAAGAGCCTTGAAATCTATATGGTTCATGGGTTGCTCCTTGATGTGCTGATGCCGGAGAGTAAACCGATATTTCCGAGCATCGTAGGATATGGCCTGATAGCTGGAAACTTCGCAATCACGATTTTGCTCTGTGCTGTTGTAATAAGCTTGATCTCCCAGAGCAACTTCCTGAAAAAGATACTGGGAATGAAATGAAGATTAAAACAAGGAAGGTGGTGAAAATATGCATCCGAGATTATTGATCATTGGGACTGTGCCGTACAACACGAAATCAACGTCCCGCTCATTTGATGCATATTTTCATTACTGGGAGAAAGAGAATATCGCTCAGATTTTCTCCAATAAAAAGAA
>CAZALQ010000050.1:0-9356 GCA_964485605.1 uncultured Oscillospiraceae bacterium | reverse complement strand
ATGAATACTTAATATACTCCATGGGAAAAGATCTCATATATGAGCCCGAACAAAAGGCATACTACGCTTGACCAAAGATATCCTTTAAGCCATTTTTTAAGCATCATCCTGCCGCTTTCATCATTACATACAAACATATCTCTCTCCTTTCTAATATCCTATATATACGATATCGCTTACGCTTCTTTCCTTAATGCTTCCGCCTGACGTAGGATTGTTGATGACATTTCCGTTAAAGACCATGGTGCTTGATCCGCCTCCGTCAAGGTTGTATACGGTTTCTGCTCCTAAGGATTTTGCAAACTCAGCAAGTTCAAGAAGGCTCAAGCCTTCGCTTTCATCTGTCCTTCCGTCAGAAACGATGAAGAGATAATGAAGATCATCTACAATGGCAATTGCCGTTCTTGGGTTAGAGCTTTTTGCCTTTCCTACTTCGTCATCGGCATCAACTGCTATTTCTCCGGCTTCAACAAGGGCCGGTCCAAAGGATAAAATCTGGACTGCTCCCTTTGCAAGGAGCTCCTCGGCTGTAATTTCGCTCTCAACTATGATCTCAAAACTTCCGTCCTCGTAGATCACAAGGTCTTCCTTACCCTTGACTGCAGTATTCCTGTAGATGACTCCGTTTCTTAATACATATCCCTTTTCCTGCACTCCGTAATAATCCCCGTTTATGGCAAGAACAGCACCTACGCTTTCCGCAGTATCGCTCACTTTGGCTGTGACGTTTTTGCCGTAGGTGTTATTTGCAAAAGCTGTTTTAAGCAAATCTGCGGATGAGACTTCTACATCAGCTACATATACGGTAGTGCCGCAGTAGTCATATTCGTCTATGCTGATGCTTATATTACCGTCAGAATAGCTGCTGTCTGTGATCTGAGAAGAACTGCTCGAAAGCATATTTGAGCTGCTTCCAAGATCTGAAGTGGTGGTATTTGCAGAAGCAGATCTTGAACTCCCATGTTTCCTGCTCTTCTTCGAACTTGTTTGAACGCTTTCAGCTGCTGTCTCTTCTGATACAGAGGTTTCAGCTGCTGTTGTTTCAACCACCGTATATGACTCTGAAATAACGAAGGTATCAAGAACTGAATATGCAAAAAATAAGGCTAAAGCCAAAGCAAAACTTTTAAAAAATCTGTTTCTTTTCATGTTAGTTTCCTCCCCTTGAAAAATAGACTGCCCCTTCTTTTAATCACAGTCTAAAGGAAGAACCTTAAAAGAAACTAAAGAAAAAGACGGCATTATGCCGCCTCTAAAAGAAAAATATAAACAAGGTCAATAACAAATACAATCTTCTGTTTTTATTCCGAATGATATCTGGTTTCCGCATTCAATATCAAAGTCTTTTTGAATGGGAATACTTAAAGTTTCATCTCCGCCGCTTTCACAGCATACCATAAGGACATCCTTATCAATGTCACAAATACGCTTTAAAACCTTTCCTCTGAACATATTCCCTTTCATATCAAAAGCTCTGTCCGGAATTGCCACTGTCATATCATCCTTCTCTGACTTAACAGAAAGAAGAACATCCCAAGAAGGAAGATATACTCCTCCGTCTTTTTTCTGACCCCTTACAAAGTTTCTGCACCCCGTTATCATTGCAGCACTTCCGCTTCCCGGATGCAAAAGAAGGGTATCCATATCCGTAACGTCTCCGGTCCTTCCATTTTCCATTACGCAGACACTGCTGCAGTTTCTGTAGCATTCGCCGAGGTCATGGCTGACCCAGATAACAGGACCTTCAAATTCAGAAAGAAGCTTATCAATCTCAAATTCAAGGTTGAATTTGAGGTAGCTGTCAAGGGCTGAAAAAGGCTCATCAAGAAGGATAGCCTTTGGTTCTGATACAAGTATCCTGGCAAGGGCAACCCTTTGCTGCTGCCCTCCTGAAAGCTGGGCAGGATACTTATTCTCAAGTCCATCCAGCTTAAATCTCTTTAAATTCTCAAGACCCTTTTGTTTTTTATCAGCCTTATTCCCGCTTCTTATGCTGCACATAATATTCTGAAGAACGGTCATGTTAGGAAAGAGAGCATAGTTTTGAAATAGATAACCTACATTTCTTTCCTGAGGCGTAAGATTGATCTTTTTTTCGCTGTCAAAGAGCACTCTGCCGTCAAGTTCGATATGACCTCTGTCAGGAGTCATAATTCCAGCTATGCATTTGAGGGTGACGCTTTTTCCGCAGCCTGAAGCACCGAGAAGTGCCATGATTACGCTTTCTGTCTCAAACTTTGATTTAAGTTCAAAGCCCTCCATCTTTTTTTCAATGTCTACTATAAGGCTCATCTGCGTCCTCCGTAGCCCAAAGATCCAAGAGCATTCTTCTTTTCAAGCATGTTGACTATGAGAAGAACCACTGCAGAAATGGTAATATTGACGATGACCCACTTAAGTGCCAGTTCATCATTTCCTATCTGCCATAAGTGATAAACCGTTGTCGAAACCGTGGCAGTTTTACCGGGAGTATATCCGGCGATCATGGATGTTGCGCCGTACTCGCCAAGAGCCCTGGCAAATGCCAGCACTGCTCCAGCAAGAACACCCTGCCTGCAGTAAGGCATGCGTATATGCCAAAATATATATGTGTTGGAAAGGCCCAAAGTTTTTCCTGCATAGGCCAGCGTTTCATCAAAAGATTCAAAAGCTCCCCTGACGGTTCTGTACATCAAGGGGAATACAACGACGATGGTGGCAAAGATTGCTGACCACCAATTCATGACAAGCCTTACTCCAAAGGTTTCCAATACCCATTTCCCTATTATTCTTTTAGGACCTAAGACCCTTAAGAGCAGGTATCCGACTACAGTCGGAGGAAGAACAAGAGGAAGGGTCAAAATGACGTCAAGAATACCTTTAATAAGACGCGGGAGTTTCGCTATGTAATATGCTGCGAATATGCCGAGGAAAAAGACAAAAAATGCGCTTATTGCGGCTATTCGAAGTGAATTTATTAAGGGATACCAATCCATATGCAAATATATACCTGTGTGATAAATACAGCCTTAAAGGAGCGGCGATATGCCGCTCCTTTAAAGCTATTAAAAAGTATTGCTATTTAGAAAGAGGTGTGAAAAGCACTGCCTCAAATGCTGCTGATGCTTCAGGTCCTTGTAAATATTCAAGGAAAGCCTTTGCTTCTTCCTGCTGGGTCGATGCCTTAAGAACAGCTGCAGGATAGATAACGCGTCCGCCTGTCTCTTCAGATGTAGACAGTGCAACTACCGTAAGCCCTGCAGAATATGCATCTGATGCGTATATGATGCCGCAGTCAACTGTTGATTCGCTTACTGCTGTCGTAACAGCCTTTACGTTGCCGCCGTAGGTGATCTTGCTTGCTACAGCGGCTTCATCAACATTGTAATATTTGAAAATGTTCTGTGTATATGCACCTACAGGAACATCGCTGTTGCCCATAGCAAAGGAGATATCATCATTCTTAAGCATGTTGCAAAGCTGTTCAAAGCTTGTGACGTTCTTAGGATTTCCCTCAGCTACTGCAAGTGCGCATTTGTTTTCAAGAAGGTCAAGTCTTGTTCCTTCAAGAAGTGATCCTGCTTCATCAAGTGCGTTCATCTGCTTCTGTGCTGCAGAAATAAATACATCACAGGCTGCACCTTCGTTGATTTGTGTAAGCAAAGTTCCGGAGGAATCAAAGTTGAATGTGACCTTCACATTCTCATGAGAAGCTTCATACTGCTTTCCAATCTCTGTGCAGGCTTCAGTAAGAGATGCTGCAGCGAATACCGTGAGTTCAACAGGTTCTGCTGCTTCTTCTTTTTTTCCGCATGATGCAAGGCAAAATACCATTGCAAGCACGAGAACTAAAGATAAAACTTTTTTCATTTTAATGTCCTTTCCTTAATGAAATATATTTTCCGCAATGCGGGGATAGACATTCTCTTACGAAGCAAAAATGATTTTACTTACCAAAGGGACAGATTGGATAGTGGCATTCGCCGCATCCAAGGCAAAGTCCTCCCTCTCCCAGTGCAGATATATCCGATCTTGAAACCTTTACATCTGCAACCACCTTTGGGAGTACCAGATCGAATACTGTTGCCTTTGCATACATGACGCATCCGGGAAGTCCCATGATGGGTGTTCCGTCCTCAAAATATGCAAGAAGGAACATAGCGCCGGGAAGAACGGGTGCTCCGTAGCAAACAACATCTGCTCCTGCTGCTCTTATGCCGCCGGGAGTTGTGTCATCAGGATCAACGCTCATACCTCCTGTGCAGAGGATCATATCGGGATGGAACTTTTCTTTCTTATCAAGAATCATATCCCTTACGTTTTCTACGCCGTCTCCTGAATAATCTATATCCAGAGTTTCAACACCGTAGTGAAGGAGCTTTTCCTTTACGACAGGTGTAAATGTATCCTTTATAAGGCCCTTCTTTACTTCATTTCCTGTGGAAATGATGCACGCTGTCTTCCTTACAAAGGGTCTTAAGCAAACGAGAGGTTCTGCGCCTGCAGCCTCTTCAGCCTTCTTTAATTTGCCTTCTTCGATGATGAGAGGTATTACTCTCATGCCTGCAAGCTTATCGCCCTTTTTAACAGCCGTTCCGCCTTTTCTTGTTGCGATCATTACTTCGTCCTGGCTGTTTACTCTATAGAGCCTGTGGGAGTCGACAAGAAAAACGCCGTCGCAGGCAGCTCTGAGTTCAATCTTTCCCTCTTTAACTTCGCTGCGGGTCATATTCTCCGTGCCGCAAAGTGCAAGCAGCCTTTCAGCTGCATCGTTTTCGTGGACCATATCCGGAGTAACTTCGTAGACATAGAGATGCTCCTTTCCTATGGAAAGAAGCACAGGTATATCTTCCTCGGTTACAACGTGGCCTTTGCGAAACCTTGCGTCCTTGTACTCATCCTTAATTATCTGAGTCATGTCGTGACAAAGTATATGTCCGACTGCGTCTTCGGTCTTTACCAGTTTCATTTTATCTCCTCGGTTATGTAAAATTTTTAATAACGCTATTTATATACCATATTACCGTTGCAAATTAAATACTTTTTTACATCTGCCCTAAAGAAAAACCCCTGTCCTCTAAAGGACAGGGGCATAAGCTGAACTATCTATCATCCGCCGATCTGATTCATATTTCTTTCGGCACCGCTTCTGTGCTCATAGGAAAGGTCCGGATGGCATGGAGGTTTATCCATTATCGCCTTTATCATCCGCTCTTTGACTTCTTCTCTGCCAAGGCCCTTAATGCCTATTTCCTGAGAGGAATGCAGGCAGGGCTTTAAGAAACCGTCAGCCGTTAAGCGAATCCTGTTGCATGTGGCGCAGAAACTCTTTGAAACAGCCGAGATAAGACCTATCTCGCCCTTTGCACCGGGAAGTACATATCTCTTTGCAACGCTTCCGTCATCGGCTACGGGTGTAAGGGGCAGTTTTTCAAGTACTACATCCGAATTAAGATATGCAGCAGGCCCGAAATCTCCTGAGTCGTACATGGGCATAAGCTCAATAAATCTTACATCCACAGGATATTCAAGAGTAAGCTTTGCAAGATCTTCGATCTCGTCATCATTTACTCCGCCGATCAAAACCGCATTGATTTTTATTTTCTTAAATCCTGCATCCATAGCAGCCTTAAGACCGCATAAGAGGTCATCGGGTGCAGGACGCCTTGATATATATTCAAACTTTTCCTTCTTTAAGGTATCAAGGGAAAGGTTGACTCTTGTAGCTCCTGCTGCAACCAAGTCTTTTCCCAGCTTTGGAAGCAAAAGCCCGTTTGTTGTCAGGCATATATCTTCAATTCCGGGAATCTTGGAAATTCTGGCGCAGATGCCCACAATGCTCTTTTTGACAAGAGGCTCACCTCCTGTTAAACGGATTTTATTAACGCCAAGCTCAGCAGCAACTTCTGCAGCCTGAACTATCTCATCTTCCGTGAGCATCTCATCATGACTTTTAAGGCAAACACCCTCTTCAGGCATGCAGTATCTGCATCTCAGGTTGCACTTATCAGTCAGGGATATTCTTAAATATGATATTTCTCTTCCGTATGTATCTTTCATAAACTACCTACCGCAGTTTGCTGATCCGCCTGAGAGCATCATCTCTACTCCGTGCTCAAGTGCGGGAAGCACTGCTCCTAAAGTTTCTTTGCAAGCCTTAACAGATCCGGGGCAATTGACTATGAGTGTCTCACCTCTAATGCCTGCTGCTTCTCTTGAAAGGCATCCCTTTGGGGTGATTTTCATGGATTCAGCTCTCATGGCCTCGGGAATTCCCGGTGTCTCCTTTTCGATAACGAGCTTTGTTGCTTCAGGAGTAACATCTCTGCTTGCAAATCCTGTGCCGCCTGTTGTTACGCAAAGCTGAACTCTTATGGTCTCTGCACAGTGAATGAGTATTCTTTCGATATCTTCAACTTCATCGGGAACTATGTCCGTAAATACAACATCCCAGCCTGCTTCCTTGAGCATTGAAACGATGGTCGGGCCGCTTTTATCTTCTGCAAGACCCTTGCTGCATGAATCTGATACTGTAATAACTGCTGCTTTATACATATACTTCTCCTTTATTTTTCTGCTTCGTAATCGCCATGAACGCCGCCGCTCTTTGAAAGAAGGTGTATATCAGATATTCTTACATCCCTTTGAACAGCTTTGCACATATCATAAATGGTAAGAGCTGCAACAGACACTGCTGTCATTGCCTCCATCTCTACTCCGGTCTTTGCCGTAATGGAAACTGTTGATTCTATTTCCACGCAGAGTTTCTCTTCATTAAGGCTTAAACTAAGGTCTATACCATCAACAAAGATGGGATGGCAAAGAGGTATGATCTCCGAAGTTTTCTTTGCTCCCATAATGCCTGCGAGCTTTGCAACTGAAAGGACATCGCCCTTCTTTGTGCCGCCTGATTTAATGAGGTTAAAGGTATCCTCATTTACATAGACTCTTGCAAAGGCAGATGCTGTCCTGTGGCTTTCGGGCTTGTCTCCCACATTGACCATTGTGGGAAGACCCTTTTCATCAATATGTGTAAATTCCACTACAGTATCTCCTTTTCGATAACGCATTCATTCTTTATGGTACCGACAAGCTTTGTAAGGGCATCAAGGCAGTTTGGACGGCAGTCTGCACCGATGAGGACCTGCATGATATCGTCTCCCTTTTCAAGGTGACCGTCAGCAAGCCATACTCTTATGACAAATACGCCCTTAAGCTTTAATGCCATTTCAATGGCCGCCTTAACCTTTTCCAAATCTGCGGAAAAATCCATCCCGCAAACCTTTCTCTCTTCGCTTCCGGGATTGTAGATTTCTGACTTTGCAGTCTCTCTTACAACACCGTTGTGAATGAGGTACATGCCAACATCACCTGCGCATGGAAGTTTTTTTACTTCTTTAAGCCATTCTTCTGAAGATGGTTTGCTTCCGCCCACAAAAAGGCAATTCATTTCTTCCAATTTAAATTATCTCCTTACAAGTTATTTATAGTTTTATCCTTTGGATAAGCTACGCTGTATCCAAGGGTTTTCTTTACAGTTTCGCCGGGCTCAAGATTTATAGTCCAGCTTACCTTTCCCGTATCTTCCTGATATTCTCCTCCGGAGATGTTTATATCTCCAACTTCAATGGATTTTTCATTGGATACGGGGACCTGATCCATGAGAAGAAGTTCGCACTTTCTATCCTTCTTGCTGGATGCAGAGATCTCGTATACAAGCTCTGTTTTCTTCTGTCCTTTGAGAAGAACATTGGAAGTATATCTTCTTTCCTGCTTCCTTGCAATCTTAAGTGTTTCATCAACACCAAGAGATATATCATAGTTGTCCTTTGAGAGATCTATTGAAAGGTAAGCATCTCCCATATATGTGCCCTTGATATATATGGCTGCTTCAGTATCCATAAGCTCTTCAACATCTGAGGTCTTTACCTCTGCCGCAAGGAAGGCTCTTGTGTCAAGCTTCGGAACGCATATATCGTGATATCTGCAGTTTACATTCTTGGATGACAGGTCGCAGATTATCTCCTTTTCCTGTGGAATATCCCAGGTTCCTTCAAGCTCATATTCAAGTATGGAATTGTTTGTTTTAAAGCTTGCACCCTTTGTCTTGACCTCGGCAAAATTGCCCATGGCCATCATAGGAGCGGCATCTTCCATGTCAACGGCCTCATCTGATACTGCTGCCCTTGCAGCCATCATCATACCGCCGCCTGCAAACATTTTCGGTGCAGGGCTGTAGAAGCTTAAGTAACTGGGATTGAGAGTCGGTATGGTACCTGAAAGCGACGGATCCATGGCATAAAGGTTCAGCTTTACTCCCTGCCAGTCTTCACTTGTATACTGCCTTACCTTTGCTCTTAATCGTATTTCAATATTATCTTTCTCATCATCGGTATGGACTTCGTAGAAAGGCTCCCAGTAAATGCTTTCGCAGTAGTAGCTTATTCTAAAGCCGTAATCTCCTGCCTCCCCGCAGCAAAGGTCTGCCTTCACATAAGGCTCCATCAGGTAGTCCTTATGCTCTTTATAGTCCCTTCTTAAAGCCTCGAGCTCCTTTTCCAAAGCTGCCTTTTTCTCATTGAGTCCGTTAAGCCTTCCCTCTAAGGATTCTATATAGCTGACCATGGAATCTATGGATACGGATTCCTTATTTGTAAAGTCGGAATTTGCCTTCCACATGCTTTCCTGAAGATTTATAACCTCAAGCTCTGCTTCCTTTGCAGTAATCTTTTCGCTTATCGGCTTTAAGGTATCTTCTATGTCCTTTAACGGCATAGTTTCCACCTGAACATTGGTGCAGCTTACTCTTTCATCTACTGCAAGCTTTACACTGTCAGATGCTATTTCCTGTCCTACAGCGGCCTTAAGGCCCATAAGCTTAACTGTCTGACTGCCCTTTTCAAGATGAACCGATCCAAGTCTTTTAACTATAGCTCCGCTCTTGTATACGGATACTTCTGTAATTCTGCTATCTGCCATTTTTGACCTCCTTTAGACTGTATATTTACATAATGTTATGTTTTACGCTATCAATATATTATACAGTAGTAAAGCTCCAAAGGACTACTGTTTTTTGCACCGTTATTTAATTTTTTTAATAAAGAAAACAGCCTACCCCTTTGGGCAGGCTGCATAAAAGCTTAAAAACTATTCGACCTTTTCAAACATGTCTTTGCTTACTCCGCAAATGGGGCAGCACCAATCTTCGGGAAGATCTTCAAATGCTGTTCCGGGAGCAATTCCGCTGTCGGGATCGCCAACTTCGGGATCATAAACATAACCGCAAGGTCCGCACTGATATTTGTCCATTTTTCTCCTCCTTATAATTGCATTCAGCTTCTATAGTATATTTGAAAAATGTATTTTTGTACATACTT
>CAZALQ010000049.1:0-9474 GCA_964485605.1 uncultured Oscillospiraceae bacterium | reverse complement strand
TTTAGAAATTTTAAGAAAAAAAACAAAGTTTTTACACAAAAAAGACTTTTATGGCGTATTAATGTGTAATATAATGGAACTTGGTGTAGAGCACAATAAATTTTATTCAAAAAGTGAATAAAGCGTGGCAGAATATCCTGTCTATTTCGCTTTCTGCGGAATATTTCCGCGTTATATGATATTTAGATAAAATTATTTCAATTAACATAAAGGGAGATCAATTGTATGAAAGGTGTTAAAAAGACTTTTGCATTGATTATGGCTTTGGTCATGGTATTTTCCATGATTCAGAATTTCATTCCTGCATTTGCAGAAGAGGTAATTTTGGAATCACAGGAAGAAGTGACTCTTTCAGAAGACGTAATTCAATCAGATGAGACCCAAAGCGAAGAGGGTGTTTCACCAACCGGTACTGAGGAGGTGCTGTCAGATGAGAAAACTCTAAATGACGATAAAGCACTAACTGAGCCACCGAAGGAGAATCCTGTGCCTGAAGGCGGAACAGAGTCAAAGGATTTAATCAAGGACGATAAAAAGCCTTTGCCTGATGATGAGGGCGATGAAGGCGGAAACGACCTTGGCGACCGTATTATCAGCAAGTTTAAACTTGACGGTGTAGTATACGGAGCGCAACTGAATAAATTAGGAGATTGGGTCTGGACCCCGGAAAGCGATGCTGCAGGTCATAGGTTTACTTTCAGTGTCTCTTTTGCTATATCAGGGGGATTATCGGAAAATGCATATTTTATTGGTCCCGGTGCAGTAGAAATAACAATCCCTAAACAGATTCTAAAGTCAAGAGATGGTGAATTTGCTGATTATTATGAGATGTCCTATCCTCATGAATCTGAGGCGACTGAAGAGACTACCTTTGTATTCAAAGAGGGTGTAGATAAAAAAGGAAATGAAATTCTAATTATCTATAACCATCTCCCTATTGATCGAGCTGTAGAGGGTAATTTTGAAGTCAGTTATTTAACTTCAGAAAAGACCTATGAATACTATGATTACGATCCGGATGAAACACAAAGTTATGAAGATGGATCAGATCCCTTCTGGTCTCATATTCATATTGCGACTGTGGACAGTGAAGGTAATCCTATAGATCTTGATAAAGATGCTGAACCACCTACACGCGTATATATAGATACCAGAGCAACTATTACAAGTACAGTTAAACGTTATCCTACTCTTTACAGAGACTGGAAAAAGTACTGGACCGAAGATGGAAAAGGGTATTACATCGACGAAGAGGGTAACTGGGTAGAGTTCAACACCGATGAATATATGTATCTCCTTTGGGAGGTAGAATCCTACATCACAAAGCATGTAACACAATACTATAGATTTGAGCTTAATGACTATGATTATATTGACCTTCTTTTGAAGGATCCGGCTCCAGATGATCTCCTTATTATAGGATATAAGTTCGGAGGACAGACTTACTATAGCAATAAGAACTACATCGAGCACCAGACTTTAGAAGGTGAACGTTATGACTGGGTTCTTACAGCTGTAAAGAAATCTACTCATGACCCGGAAAGCAACCCTGAGGTTTATGAGGAAGCAACAAATAACTGGTGGGGAGTAAAAAACAGCATTGAAGCTTCAGTTATTCCCGAAGACCATGTGGACAAAATAACATCAAGGCAGTCCACAGAAGCTTTCGATTACGAAAATCACTTTATCCCTACTCCCGGAGCTTTCAAACTGTATAAGTGGGGAAATATTAACTGGAAGGCAGGTCATGACACTCCACCTGCACTTCTTAAGGATTATCCTGATAAGTATTGGGATTATTCCACTTACGATCTTCAGAAATTCCAGCTCGGAGAAGTGGATTCCATTGACATAATGTATGTAGTCAATGCTCTTGGATGGCCAAGTGAATTTACTGTGCCATACGGTCTTGATATGGGAACTCCCTCCAATTACTATAAGGCACCTGTAGAATATGTCCTTACAGACAATTCGCTTAGACTCCAGCATGAAGATATTGATGGAAATCGCAAAGGCACCAATACAGGTCTTCTTGATGACTACATGAATGATCTGACTCAAGTCGATGAGGAAGTTTTACTTACAAAGGGTGATGGAGATCCTCTTACTTCTGATCAGTACAGGATCAAGAAGCTCTATTTCAATGAGGTCATTGAAGATGCTAAGTATAACAATACTTCCATGCAGTTTGACTTCTATCCCGGTACTTTCAGCAATGACACAAATGAGTATTGCGAGGATATGATTGAGGAGATGGCTAATCCAACTCCACAGCCTTTCCCATTCAAGCCACGTAATTATTTCTATAAGGGATATGATTTAACATTTGATATTCTTGACTTTTACCTTGAAGTAGATGGTGAGTGGATTACTACTACCAAACAGGAAACTATTATAGGCAAAGATGGGCAGCCTATTATAAGAGAATATACAGAGCCTACCTTGATAGCTTCATTTAACCTTGCAACCCGTGAATTTACTATTACGGAGGAAGGTCAGATATATATTGCAAGTACAGCGGTAAGAGCTGATATAAATGCTGACGGTTACGGTCCTTATGCTACCAATGCTTATGGTCCATATTCCAGCATTACATTTAAAGATGATATCAATGTAACCGGATACCAGATTCGTACCATAAACGCTCATGCTCACACTAACCTTATTGCAAAGCCCATCGTAACACTCAAAAACGATGATACCGTTGATGAAAACGGCAATACTGTTCGCGGTAGGCTTATGGAGCATGTAGACTGGGTTCTTGATCCGGCAAACCCGGATGGCGGTACTCTGTATCTTTTCAATGAAGCAACACACTATACACATACAGAATACGACGGAGAATCCTATGCCATAATGAAAGACGGTTCTCTTGAGTGGTTCTCCGGATATATGTACGGAAGCGAAGTTAATAACGGAACAGTATTCTTAAGTAACTATACTCCGGCATACGTTGAGATGCAGAAAGTTTTCCAGGATCTTAACGCTCCGGGAACTGATAGAGCATATTCATACTATGAATGCGAATGGAGCCGTGATGCCCTCAGGGCTTCTGTTGCCGACTCTATAATCAGAAAAAAGGTTACAGGCGCACATAATGACACCGTTTCTCAGGAATACACTATTTCCTGGAGAGTTGAAATGGAAGAGACTTATAGGGACGGTGATAACAGAAAGTACGTAACCCAGGATGGCGGTAAATTCTATGATCTTATTCCTTTAGGCGGATCAGTAGAGCTTTCATCTGTAAGAGTAGCAAATGAAAAGAAAATTTTAGAAAAAGATAAAGAGTATACTTGCAGTATCATTCCCAACTACAAGAATTCCGGAAGAGAGATGCTCGTTATCGAGATGCTTGTAGAAGGAAATACTTATGCTGCAACCTACGATACTGTACATCCATGGGATTCTATCAGTGTCTTTGGTAACGATGTACTTAACCCCGTAGGATATGAGACAGGAAACAGCAAGATAGCAGAAGGCTATCCTGATGACGGCGGTAAACTCACAGGAGAAAATAAAGGACTTTATACTGACGTTGATCCTGATTCAGATGAATACAGATTCATTTATGCTGAAAAGAAATACGATATAGATACAGTCGTATCAGCTATAGCAGGTCTAGACAAAAAGGTCAGAAATGAAAAGGACGATACAAGATACAAGCAAAGAGCCTTTACAGAACCTAATGGCCTTTATTCCTATCAGCTCAGATATGCAAATTCTAATAATACATCAGCCACTGATCTCGTTCTTTACGATTCTTTAGAAAACTATGCCTGGGGTCCAAACCATGAAAAAGATAGCGACTGGAGAGGCGTATTGGAAGATATCGATGTCAGGCCGCTTCAGGAACTTGGCATTGATGTAAAAGTATACATCAGCAAGCAAGCTGGTCTCGATATTGAATATAATCATGACCTCACGGATGAAAGTGTATGGACACTTTTAGATGAGGCTGATTGGCACAACTCCGCAGTACTTGGAGAAGCAAAAGCGATAGCTTTCGACCTTACCAAGAACGAAAAAGGTGAGAACTTTATCCTCGAATCAAGCGGTGTGCTTTTGGCATACCTCTATATGAGAGCGCCTGCCTCAGCCACGCGTGAATCAGGTATTACTTATCCTGAAACATACAACAATGTCTACCTTAGCAGTACGTTAATTAACACAGTCCACGAATCTGAAAACTACTTCATTCATCAGGACTATACCATTGTAGCCTTCCGTGCAAAGGCAGACGTAAAGATATACAAGGCAAATGCCAATGATACAACAAAGCCTGTTAAGGGCATTGTATTTACTCTTTACGGTACATCCGAATACGGAACTGAATATACAATTGACGGAAATACCAGAACTACCGACGCCAAGGGTAATGCTTCCTGGAACAACATGGAGGTAGGTGAGTATATTCTCAAAGAGTATTCCTACAATCAAGATTGGGTAGAAGATCATACAGAACACAGAGTCGTAATCGCTGCTGACGAAAGCGGAAAAATCACTGTTACCATAGATGGTGAAGTAACCAACGAAACAACATACACGATTACGAATATACCACGTGTTCACAGGGATATTGAGTTCACCAAGAGAGATCTTTACAACAAATCCTATGCAATACCGGGAGTAACATTCAAACTATCCGGTTATTCTGACTATGATAAAGAGACTTTAATTGTTCGTACAGCCACATCAGATAGCAACGGAAAAGTTGTATTCAAGGATATTTCTCAAGGTTACTATATTCTGAAAGAAATCAGTTCTTCAGATCCCAAATACATTGTAAGTGATGATGAGTGGGAAGTAGAAATATCTAAAGATGGTTCTTATACCCTTAAGAATATTAGCGGCCATAACAATACTGTTGGTGGATGGGGTCCCGGATCCTATGAGATATATAACGAACCGCTTCATGAGTTTGATGTCTTAAAACTTGATGCTTATAACAATCATCCAATTGCCAATGTCATCTTTAGACTTACCGGTATCTCTGACAACGGTACTGTTGTTAACATGGAAAAAACAACAAGCACCGACGGAAAAGTATCATTTACAGGGCTTGAAACCGGTAGTTACATATTGAAAGAAATCTATACTAACGAAGAAATGTATATTCTCAACAGTACAGAATATTCAGTTACTGTTAAAAATACCGGAAGTTCTAGCAATGACGTTAATATCGTTGGATTGTCAAAGAATAATAACGGTATATTTGAGTTCTTCAACCAGCGCAAGGGCGGCAATGTAATCATCACAAAGAGATGGGTCGGTGATAGCCCGTTTATGAGGCCTACTGATTCGAAAAAGCCCCTCGTTACAATTCAAGTAAAGGGAGATGATGATGTCAACAGAGCTGTATGGAGAAGCGTTTACGCTTATCTCCCCATTTATGATGGATCGAATTATCCCTTGGGTTATCGTTATACGGTCGCTTTCTCCAGCATCCCTGTGCCCACAAACGGTCGAAACATAAGAAGCTATCTGGATGTAATGAAGTCTTTCTCCAGAAGGACTGACCTGACGGAAGAAGAGGTAAAAGCGATCAGCGGTGTGGCCAGAATGGACACCAACTATACGAACCCGGATGCCGAATACAGGATCTATGCGTGGAGAGATGATGACTATAACTACTACTGGTGGTCAAATGCAGAAGTAACGTATTTGGAGAATGCGACAAACCAGATGTTCTACTCCTGCCGTGCCATTCAGTCCATAGATATGTCGGGCATAGAAACATCGAATCATGAAAATTTCAATTCGTTTTTCAGAAATTGCACCAGTCTGGTTGAGATCAGGAATATGTGCGATCTCTCAGGTGCGACGAGCATTGCATATATGTTCTCCGGTGATGAGAAGCTCACGTCGGTGGATATTTCATCTCTTAATGGTGAAAATATCCACGATATAGGATATCTTTTCAATGGATGTAAGTCATTAACTGCTATTGATCTTTCGCCGTTGAAAGACAGCACTCGCATATCAGGGCAGACTCATGCATTCGCTAACTGCGAAAAGTTGACAGAGATCGATCTGACTGGAATCAGATTCACTCAGCTCAATGACAATGGGCTGATCGTCATCCCTTATGGCGGAACATATCCTACAGACTTCAGTTATATGTTTGCAGGATGCAAAGCACTTAAAGTTATAAGGTTTGACACCTTTGATACTTCAAGAGCTTTGAATATGGAGTGCATGTTCGATGGATGCGAAAAGCTTGAATCTATAGATCTTTCAAGTTTTGATGTGCGCAAAGTTACAAACATGAGAGCTATGTTCAGAGGGACAAGCGCTCTGAAAAGCATTGATATTACGAGCTTCGATCCGCAGGCTCTGCAGTTAGCCGGTGGAATGTTCTACAAATCTGGAGTTGAAGAACTTGATCTGAGCAATTTCCACGCGCCAAATCTAACAGAGATGGTATGGAACAAGTGCTCCATGTTTGCATACACTAAGCTTAAGACGATCGATCTCAGTGCATTCGATACATCGAAAGTAACAAACATGTATCAATTGTTCGGTTTTATGACGCAGCTTGAATCCATAGAAATGACTAACTTGGATACTTCTAACGTCACAGAGTTCTCTCAGATGTTCTGGTATTGCGAAAAACTGAAATCCCTTGATCTCAGACATTTTGATACATCTAAGGGCAAATACTTTGCAGATATGTTCTATAGGTGTTTATTGCTTGAGACGATAGATTTGAGCAATTTCGATATGAGCAATGCACAAATAATCAGGGGTATGTTTTATGGTTGCTCATCTCTCACATCGCTTAACATCGATACCTTGGATTCGTCGCATTTAGTGACTACTCCTCCAAGTGATTGGGCGCTTTATGGAGAATCGAATTCTTATGATCATCTTGGTTTTTATCAGTTGTTCAACGGATGTTCAAAGCTGACTTCTATAGACATTAGCAGGTTGGACGGTTCAAACGTCAAGACTTTCAGCTATATGTTCTCAGGATGTACATCTTTGAAATCACTGGATCTTTCTACTCTTGATACATCAAACGCAGATTCTCTGTATCGTATGTTTTATGGTTGCATGTCTTTGACTGATCTTGATGTAACATACATGAAGACGACTAAAGTCAGAGATTTTAGAGAGATGTTCAGCAACTGTGAAAAACTTCAAACGATTGATTTATCACACATGGATTTCTCAAGTGCAAAAGGTGTTGGTACTGCCGGCGGTGTAGAAAGCATGTTTTCTGGATGCAAATCAATCGATAATCTGGATCTCAGATATATGTATGGTGCATTCAGACAGAATGGATCACAATCGATGTATGGCATGTTTAGCCAATGTAAAAATCTGACCACTGTTGATTTGAGTACCTGGGATACTCAATATGTGACATATTCTGCTCAATATATGTTTAATGGGTGTGAGTCTTTGTCCACTATATATGTATCTGAAAAATGGACTGTTGATCAAATACCGTTGGATTATTACGGTAGAGACATGACTGCAAATATGTTTTCGGGATGTCTGAACCTTGTTGGAAGAAACTTTGAAGATGGTTCGAGCTTTGCCTTTAGTACTTCAAATCCGACGAATAAGACACATGCGGTTATCTGCAGAGCAGATCAGGATGGTTATCTGACATATAAGGAGTATAGTCCTGTCACTACTTTGGAACCTAAACCACTTAAACCGTTAACACCGGTAGCGGAAGCTGTAAACTACAATATAGAAAATGTGGGAGCGCTGCATATTTCACTTAGTGGTTGTGAATTTGCAAAGTCGGGAACGAATGAAACCTTTACAGTTACTGTTTCAAATGTCTCCGGTATTACAATGAACAATATTATCTATACCGAAAGCTTGACCGGAGAAACCTGGAGCATTGAAACACTTGCTCCGGGGGCAAGCGAAACCAGAGAATTCACATATACGGTGACCGAAAATGATTTATCAAATGGTCAATTTGAGTTCTTTGCAAATGTATCGGGGCAGTGGACAAAAACGGGTGAAACTGAGTCCAGGTCATATAATGCCGATATAAGCAAGCTTGTATATGTGGAGGAAAGATACGTTCCGGGTAGCGTGACATTCCCAATCTATATAGATTGGAATGATACAGATCCGTCAAAACGCGCTACATCCCAGTATGATGCAGTGGAAGTTCGCCTATATAGAGATGGTAAAAAGACTGATATAAGGTACGTACTTCATAAAAATAACATGAAAGTACTTTCGGAAGATGACAGTGTATGGCAATATAACACCACTCTTCCTGCAGGACACGAATACTCAATCAAAGTTGAACGTATAGTATCATCATACTCATTGCAAGCACTGGAAGGCAATCAGGATGAAGGCTATGTTATAAGACTAAGTCAAATTGTATACCGTACTACTGATAGCAACCAGGGTTACTGGATTGATAATGGTGATGATACATGGACATTCATCTTCAATGTAGCTGATGATACAGTTGAGTATAAAGTATGGGAAGGTGACCAATACTCACAGGAAAGTTGGGAAAGACGCTATACAATAGACCATAGATATACTGAACCAACATATACCATAGATCAGCATGCAACCATTGTTAACGATGCAGGTCTTAAAACAGGCAGCCTAGCACTAACAAAGCAGGTCAATGGTGATGTAGTAGCTGATAGGGATTATGTATTTACTATTACACTTACCCCTCCATCATCCAAGATATCCGGAGAATCAGAGAGTCTTTACTGGCAATATTATTTAGCCAGAACTCATGTGTTCGACGGCATAGTCTTCCAGGGTTCCAGCAGCCCATCATATAAATCTGAGGCGAAGGTAACTCTGAAAGCAGGAGAGACCATAGTAATATCAGGACTTCCTATTGCAGGAAACAACGGAAAAGCCTCCGGTCCTGACTATACGATTACAGAGGAAGTATCAGGAGCATATACAACTACATATACAGGAGCCTCAGGTACTGTAAAGGCTGATCCATATGTAGATGTAGAAGTTGGTGCAAATGGCGCAGTTTCTATAACCGTAGACGGAACAGCGGCTTCTTACACCCAGGACGGAGATACATACAAGTTCTTTGTCGCCAGCAAAGGTATGACCGTTCAGTTGCTTAGAGATGAAGAAGGTGCAATCGAAGATGTCACCTTGTCATATTCCGGAAAGACAGTACACGGAGTAAGAAGGAATGAGGGCAGCTTCAGCCTTAAAGAATCTGTACCTAACCCTGAACTTAACAAAGTAACAGTTACAAATACTCCTGTAACGCCTCATTATGGTTCATTCGTAGTCTTAAAACAGACTGATGGAAGTGAAGAACTGTCAGATAAGGAATTTACCTTCTATGTTGAACTGTTTGGCCTCATAGCCAAGAACAGCTATGATATTACAGATGGAACAGGCAAAGTTATTGATACATACACTGCTAATCATAATGGCAATGCTTATGTAACACTAACCCTTAAAGACGGAGAATCTGCAAGATTTGACAAACTCCCG
>CAZALQ010000048.1:3527-9551 GCA_964485605.1 uncultured Oscillospiraceae bacterium | reverse complement strand
TAAAAAGAAAATCAAATAGAATTCTGTGTATTTTTACATATATTTTGATAAATTGTGCTGCCGGCAACATTCTTGAATATTATAAATTTGAAAATACGAACAATAAATAAACATTTGAGTAGTATTGTTTGTAAATACAAAATAAATCTAAAATATTTTGTTTTTTAACAACAATAAATTTATGAAAATTACTTGATTTTACTTTTGCATAGTGGTAAATTACCCGAAATACTTAAATAAATACGTATAAATATACAATATTTAAATATTATACAGGTGAATGCATGAATAACGGAAAAGATAAAGTAGGATTTGCAGGATATATTTCACTCCTTTTTGCGGCAGTGTTCTTCTCCGGCATTTTTTCTCAAAGTGAGGGTATTTGGAAAGCCCTCGATTTTCAGACCTATTTGGGGAGCTACGGAAAAATAGCAGAAGCAGCCTACAGTGCAGGAATTGTCGGCAGCGGTGGAAGCGGAGTCAGAGAAGGTTTTCTTCAGTCGTTCTCCATTGCTCCGGTTATGATTTTTTCTGTAGCATTTATCGGATGTATCGAATATTTGGGAGGACTTAAGGCTGCGCAAAAATTGCTTACTCCGGTGCTTAAACCTCTTATGGGAGTTCCCGGAATATGCGGACTTGCGATGATACTGAATTGGCAGTCATCTGATGCCAGCAGCGCTCAAGCACTTGATTTATATAACAAAGGCGAAATCACAAGAAAAGAGCGTGAAAGACTTGTCGCATACGAATTCATTACTGCAGCCTGCATAGGAGTGTTTTTCTCCAACGGAGCAATAATACTTCCTTATTTAACTATTCCTACGGGATTAATGCTTGTCGTAATACTCTTAAATAAGTTTGTAGCCGGCAATCTGATGAGACTATATCAACTGATTTTTGATCGTAAGAATCCTGATGAAAACATATATGGTGTTGTCGAGAAAAAAGCTGTTAAAGAGAAAAAGGATGCCGAATCTGAAGAGTCATCAGATGTTGATAATACAGAAAATCAAAATACAGCTAAAGAAAAAAAGGTCGGTCTTGTCCAAACTTTTCTTGATCAAGGAACTGTCGGTTTTAAACTCTGGATGGAAAAGGTCTGCGTTGCCACTATATTCGGATATGCCGTTGTCAAATTCCTTGATGTAACAGGCATGATGAATGTTATAAGTATCGTCTTTTCACCGATATTAGGCATTTTCGGACTTCCGGGAGAAGCAGCTTTAGCTATACTTGCTTCATATATGACTCTTCCGGCTGGATGCGCTATTGCAGCATCGTTAGTACAAAGCGGAGTCATGACCAACGCTCAGCTAACTATCATGTTCCCTATGATGTATGCAATTTCCAGCAATCTGCTTTATATAGGCAGGGTAATAGGAGCAGCAGGAGTAGAACCAAAGAAATATCCCGTATATATCGTTATCGGTCTTCTTTGCGCATTTATCGGCGGCTTTGCGGTAAGTCTGATGGTTTAATGAATTTGGTTTAATAAGTTTTAGTTTTTAATAATCACTCGTAGATTTTTACAAATATCCTTTTATGGAGAAAAACATGATTAGTGAAGAATTAAGTAAAAAAATTGAAGAAGAAGTTATTTCTTACGTTGATGCTAATGCTCAGGAATATATTGATTTGTCAAAAAAAATCTGGGATTTAGCAGAGATCCAATTTCAAGAATTTGAATCAGCTAAACTTCTTTCTGAAAAACTTGCCTCTGAAGGATTTGACATTGAAATGGGTGTTGCAGGTATCCCCACAGCATTTGTGGCAACTTTTAAGAATGGCGAAGGACCTGTCATATCCACTTGGGGAGAATATGATGCTCTTAAAGGTCTTGGACATGAAGTTGCAACTGTAAAGACGCCAAATGGCAAGAACGGCCATGGCTGCGGTCATAATCTTATGGGAGCAGCTTGCGTAGCAGGGGCTGTCGCAACAAAGAACTTTATACAAAAAAATAATATACAGGGAACAGTTAAATACTTTGGATGTCCGGCTGAAGAAGGGGGCAGTGCAAAGGTATTCATGGTTAGAGAACACGTTTTTGACGGAGTTGATGCAAATATAAACTGGCATCCCGCAAACGCAAATATAGTTTCTTTAGCAGCGGCTACGGCAATTATGTCTGTAAGATATCAATTCCATGGAAGGGCATCTCATGCAGGAGTTTCTCCACATCTCGGAAGATCAGCACTCGATGCAGCAATTCTTACAGATGTCGGAGCAAATTATCTAAGGGAACATGTACCGCCTGATGTAAGAATTCAGTCAATAATAACAAAGGGCGGAGATGCACCGAATATTGTCCCTGCTGAAGCTGAAATTTGGTATTACCTAAGAGCGCCGAAAAGACAAATGCTTGATGAAGTATTCCAAAGGATGAACAAAATAGCTCAGGGCATGGCAATGGCAACGGAAACAACAGTTGATATTAAAGTTGGATCCGGTGCAAGCTCAAACGGCATGCCGAACAGCGTCCTTGGTGAGATGGTTCTTAAGAATTTCCTTAAACTCGGCGGTCCAAAATTCTCACAGGAAGATTACGAGATGGCAAAAGCTTTGAATGAGGAAGTAACGCTTTCAGAAAAAAGACAATCATGCGAGCAGATGTATCATATTACAGACCCAGACCTTTATTCACAGGATCTCTTCGAATTTGTGCAAACAGACATGATGAAGGGAGTGGTCGCTCCATATTCAGGAGACGGATGTGACGTTCATTGGCAGACACCATGTGCACAGTTTAATACATGCTGTCAGCCAAATGGTACAGGCAACCACTCATGGCAGCAAGTTGTATGCAGCGGTTCTTCAATAGGATGGAAGGGAATGATAACTGCTGGGTATTTGTCTTTGCGAAGCAATGTGCGATAAAGAACTTCTGGCTAAAGCTAGAAAAGAACTTGATGATAAATTAAAAGATTACCCATATACATGTCCTATACCACCGAATGTAATGCCGGATATTAATGGTGAGGGCGACTGAAATTAAGCAATTGATGGAGGAATTAATGGTTAATGTAAAAGAAAAGGTAGCTCAGTATCAACCTACGATGATAAGAGTCAGAAGACATCTTCATGCTCATCCTGAACTGAGTAAACAGGAATATGAAACATGCAAGTACATTCAAAATGAACTTAAAAATGCCGGAATTCCGTTTGAGCTTACTCCTTCACAAAGAAGTATTGTGGCAACAATTAAAGGAGCTAATCCGGGAAAGACACTTGTATTAAGAGCCGATTATGACGCACTTCCAATAAAGGAAAATACAGGACTTCCATTTTCAAGTGAAGTTGACGGCGTAATGCATGCATGCGGTCATGATTCCCATGCAGCTATAGGTCTTGCTACAGCACTTATATTAAATGATTTAAAAGAGCAGCTTCACGGAACATATAAAGTTTTATTCCAGGAAGCAGAGGAAGTTATGTTTGGAGCATTGCATGCTCTTGAGTCAGGGCTTCTTGATGACTGTGATAATTCAATAATGTTGCATGTTGCAGTTGATCATGATACAGGCGTGTTCATGTGTAATTACGGAGTCAGATGTGCAAAGGTAGGCAGCTGCGTAATAGAGGTAAGAGGCAGAGCCGGTCATTCTTCAAGACCTGATCAAGGTATAAATGCCGCTTTGGTTGGTGCGAAAATTGTCAGTGCAATTGCCGATGTTACTGCATATGAGATACCCAGAAGTGAATTTGTTGTATTTTCACCGACTTTAATATCTGCAGGCACAAAAGATAATATAATTCCAGGCGAATGTCACATTTTAGCCAATGCGAGATATTTTGATGATAAATATGATGAAATACTCGGCAACGCTGTTAAAAGAATTGCTAAAGGTATAGCAGATAGCTACGGCGCAGAAGTAGAAGTAAGTTTTGTCGGTGAAGGAACACCTATGATAAACGATAAGGAATCCACAGATCATGACTTAGAAATAATAAGAAGGCTTTGGGGCGAAGATCATCTCGATATGACCCCTCCGGGACTCTTTGGAGATGATTATGCCTTCATTCAAAAGAAAATTCCAGGTGTGGTTGTAAATTTGGGCGCTGCCAAAGATGGAAAATATACTATTGGTCATAATGAAAAAATGATGGTCGATGAAGCATATATGGATATTGGTGCTGAATTTATTTGTACTTATGCATTGGAATATCTTGGCGTAGAGTGTCCGTGAATCAAAAGAGCAGTATAGAAGAAAAGAGTTTAGTGAAAATGGGTAAATATACATTAAAAAGAATACTTCAAGCAATACCGATTTTTCTTGGTATAACTTTTGCAGTATTTATTTTATCAGATATGGCTCCCGGAAGTCCTATCGATATTATTGCTTCACAGGCCGCTTTAACCGAAGAACAAATTGAAGCATTAAAAATTGCATACGGACTTGATAAACCTGTTGTGATCAGATACTTTATCTGGCTTTGGAATGTAATCAGGGGAGACCTTGGTACATCAACGTCAACCGGAGTGGCTGTTGCTTCAATCATAGGGCAAAGGCTGGGTCCATCGCTTATACTTTCTCTTACAAGTTTGGTTTTTTCAGTAATTGTAGGAGTGTTCCTTGGAATAATGTCAGCATACAAGCCGTATTCCCTTTGGGATAAAGTTGCAAGCGGACTCGCATTCCTTGGAAGTTCAATGCCAAGCTTTTTTACAGCACTTCTTTTGATTTACCTTTTGTCTGTAAAGCTGCATTTATTCCCGGCAAGCGGCATGTATGGTGCAGGAGCTCATACTCTTGGAAATTTAATATCACATTTAATACTTCCTGCATTGATTATTTCGCTGCAGTCCATAGGTGGATATATAAAGCAGACAAGAGGCGCTATGCTTGAATGCGTCAATGAAGATTACGTAAAAACAGCTAGATCAAAGGGAATATCCGAATGGCAGGTAACAATAAGGCATACGCTTAGAAACGCTCTCATTCCTATTGTTACACAACTTGGACTTTCCGTACCGTATCTCGTAGGCGGTGCTGTAGTAACGGAGCAGATCTTTGGATGGCCGGGTATTGGTTCTCTTATGGTCAATGCTGTTAATACATTTGACTATAACCTGATAATGGGCATTACAGTTCTTATTTCTGTAGTAGTCCTATTTACAAATATAATTTTGGACCTTGTGTATGCTGCACTTGATCCAAGAATTTCGCAGGAGGCTTAAAAATGACTAAAGCTGAATCTATTAAAACCAGAAACGAGTCAGCCTTCGGCAGATTCTATAGAGCATTTAAAAAGCATAAAATGGCAAACATCGCCATGTACATACTTATCCTCGAGATATTGTTGATACTGCTTATCCCTGTATTTATGAAACTGGATCCATACTCAATAGATTCAACTTTCGATGCAGCTCCGAGCGCAAAGCATATCTTGGGAACGGATTCTGTAGGAAGAGATATTTTTGCAAGACTCATATATGGCGGTCGCGTATCACTCCTTGTAGGATTTGCATCAACAGTCATATCTGTACTGATAGGAGTGCCGCTTGGGCTTATTGCCGGATACTACAGAGGCCTTGCTGAAACAATCATTATGAGAGTTGCGGATGTATTCCTCTCATTCCCATCCATGGTACTTACCATCGTTATGGCTGCAGTATTTGGATCGTCAATTCCTATCCTTATTTTACTCATAGGAATTCTTGCATGGCCTCAGCCGGCCAGATTGATTTACGGAAGGGTATTATCCGTTAGAAAGATGGAGTTTATTGAGGCTGCAAAAGCAGAAGGCCGTTCGGAAGGAGAAATAATATTAAAGTATGTTCTTCCAAACTCTGTCGCACCTATTTGGATGAGCATTGCATTTATGATTTCATCTGCAATGATCACGGAATCATCCTTATCATTCCTGGGTGCAGGTGTTAAACCGCCAATGGCATCTTGGGGTAATATCGTACACAATGCAACAAACGTAGTCGTTCTATATATGTATCCGTGGGAATGGCTGCCGGCAGGCTTACTTCTGATCATAACCGTTGTTTGCATCAATTTCATTGGTGAGGGC
>CAZALQ010000048.1:0-3517 GCA_964485605.1 uncultured Oscillospiraceae bacterium | reverse complement strand
GAGGCGGCTATGTCAGAAACAATATTAAGTGTTAAAAATTTAAAAGTTGATTTCCTAATGGATAGGGAATGGGTCAATGCGGTAAGAGAAATTAGTTTTGACGTTGAAAAATCTTCAACTCTATGTGTCGTTGGAGAGTCGGGCTGTGGCAAGTCTGTTACTGCTACTTCCATTTTAAGACTGCTTCCTAAGGAAACTACCAGAATTGATAAAGACTCGCAGATTTTAATGGGAGATCTTGATATAGCTAAGCTTTCTGATAGCGACATGAGAAAAGTCAGAGGGAATATGATTTCCATGATATTTCAGGAACCAATGACATCTCTAAATCCTGTTCAAACCATAGGCACACAGCTTATTGAGATGATGCAGGCT
This sequence comes from uncultured Oscillospiraceae bacterium, assembly GCA_964485605.1. Lineage (GTDB taxonomy): Bacteria > Bacillota > Clostridia > Peptostreptococcales > Anaerovoracaceae > RUG13409. Next base: position 3,142 of record CAZALQ010000048.1, on the reverse strand, counting down.
CATGAAAAAATCGCCAAAAAGGAAGCTTTCGCAAAGGGAGTTGAAATGCTCGGGAAGGTTGGAATTCCTGAACCTGAAAGAAGGATGAAGGAATATCCGCATCAGCTTTCAGGAGGTATGAGACAAAGGGTTATGATCGCTATGGCACTTATTTGTGACCCACAGCTTCTCATAGCAGATGAACCTACTACAGCGTTGGACGTAACAATTCAAGCACAGATTCTTGAGCTTATGAATAAGATCAAAGAAGATATGGGCACATCCATACTTCTCATCACTCATGATATGGGAGTTGTGGCTGAAAATGCTGATTATGTAATGGTCATGTATGGCGGAGAAATAGTCGAATACGACGAAGTAAGAGAAATATTTCATCATCCTATGCATCCGTACACCATTGGACTTCAGGCATCGATTCCAAGGCTTGATAACGATGTAGAAAGATTAAAAACCATAGAGGGTACGGTCCCTACATTGAGAAATATGCCAAAGGAAGGATGCAGGTTCGCCGATAGATGCACACACTGCAAAGAAAAATGCAAAACTCAGCATCCTGAATTAAGGCAACTTGGCAGCAGAAAAATCCGCTGTCATTTCGCAAAAATATCTGAAACAGGGGAGGTAAGTTTCGATGAGTAATGAGCTTTTAAGAGTAGAACACTTAAAGAAATACTTCACTGTCAAACGAAAGATGGTATCTGAAAATCAGGTGCTTAAAGCTGTAGATGATGTTTCATTCAGCATAAATGAAGGAGAAGTTCTTGGCCTTGTAGGAGAATCCGGATGCGGTAAGAGTACTCTCGGAAGAACAGTTCTGAAAATACATTCAATTACAGACGGAGATGTTTATTTTAACGGTAATAACATCAAGGATTATGGATTCAAACAGATGCGTTCCATAAGAAAAGATATGCAAATGATTTTCCAGGATCCCTATGCATCACTTAATCCAAGAATGAACGTTGCCGATATTGTCAGAGGCCCGCTGGATGTATTTGATATAGGAAACAAGGACGAAAGACTTGATAAAGTCACAGAGATGCTCAAAATCGTAGGACTTTCAGAAGAATATCTATGGAAGTATCCGCACGAAATGTCCGGAGGACAAAGGCAAAGGGTTGTTATAGCAAGAGCAATGATTTCAAATCCAAAGTTTGTTGTTTGCGATGAACCGGTTTCAGCTCTTGATGTATCTGTCAGAGCGCAGGTATTAAATCTAATGAAAGATATGCAGGAGCAGTTTAATACAGCTTATCTTTTTATATCACATGATTTAAGTACTGTTAGGTACATATGCGACAGAATCGCTGTTATGTATCTTGGACATATAGTGGAGATTGCAAACGCAAAAGAGCTCTTTGATTATCCTTCACACCCATATACTATGGCACTTCTTTCATCTATTCCGATTCCGGATGTAGATAAGAGAAGAAAGAGAATACTTCTTGGAGGAGACGTTCCTTCGCCGATTAATCCACCTGTGGGTTGTCCTTTCCAATCCAGATGTACCAGATGTACAGAGGTTTGCAAGGAAAGCAGAGCAGAGCTAAGGGACATAAACGGTAACGGTCACTTTGTTGCATGTCACCTGTGGCAGAATTTCTAATAATTATTTTAATTATTTAATAGGTTTTAATAACTTCGTTGTTTATAAATATTTAAAAGGAGAGAAAGACTATGAAGACATTAAAAAAGGTATTGAGTCTGTTTCTCGCCCTCGCAATGGTCTTCAGCCTTGCAGCATGTGGCGGTGGAAATGGATCAAGCGAAGAAAAGATCGTAACTTGGGCCTTGACAAGTGGTTGGAATACACTTCAGCCGGGCCACTATGCTGAGACAGGATATTATGGTCCTATCGTATGGCAGAACATCTATGATTCTCTTGTAATTGCAACCGATACAGAGTATAAGCCAAGAGGAGCAAAATCATGGAATCTTGATGAAACAGGAAAGGTCATGACACTCGCTCTTGACGAAAGGGCTAAATTTACCGATGGTACTCCTGTAACAGCTGAAGACTGGGTATTTTCCGCAATGCTTCTTTCCGATTTTGACTTCGGAGCACCGGATTATACAAAGCTCAATGTTCTTATCGAAGGAACTGATGATTCAGGACTTCTGCCAAACGGAATCAACACAGATCCGGCAGAGTTCGGAATCAAAGCGAAAGATGATTACACACTTGAAATCACTTTCAAAAATCCGACAACTTATGATGAATTCCTTTCATCTTATGCATTCTTTTACTATGTACTTCCAAAGCACTGCTTCGAAGGACAGACAGCAGCAGAAATTGCAAAATCATCATTCTGGGAAAACCCTGTTGGTTCAGGTCCGTGGAAGGTTGAATCACATGTTGTGAACTCTTCACTTACACTTGTTCCAAATACAGATTATTTCCTTGGAACTCCAAAACTTGATAAACTCATCATTCAGCAGATGGATTCTTCCAACTTTGCATCTGCTCTTATGTCAGGATCTGTAGATTATGTATATCCTGCAGTTGATCCAAAATCCGGTGCAGCTCTTCAAGGAAATGAAAATGTAACAGTAAAGGTATCTGATTATCCATACTCTACATTCTTCCTAATGATTAACAATGAGAGAGTTTCCAAGGAAGTCAGACTTGCAATGGATATGGCTATAGATAAGGCTCTTATCGTTGAACAGCTCTTCGGAAGCGGTGCTGTTGCAGTAGAAAGTCTCCAACTTTACGGTTCCAACCTTTATAACACAGAACTTGCTAACCGATATGATCCTGAAGCTGCAAAGGCAATGCTTGCTCAGTCTGATTGGACATCTGACAGAACCATGCAGGTACTTACACCGGTAGGTCTTCGTGCAAGCGTAGCAACTATCGTTGAACAAAATCTTGAAGCAATCGGTATTAATGTAGATATTCAGACAGTTGGTGTTGGTACAATGTATGCTCAGGGAATCCAGGGCAATGCTGACTTCATCATGGGTCAGGGTTCTGCAACTCTCGATCCTGCATACTTTGCATACAACCACAGCGCTGCAACACCACAGGGTACCTGCATAAAGAACCACAACACTCGTTATGATGAACTGATTGATAAGGTCAAGTCGACCCGGAGATTGAGGTGAGAAGTAGCGATGGGCAAATCGATGATTTGATGGA
>CAZALQ010000047.1:0-9583 GCA_964485605.1 uncultured Oscillospiraceae bacterium | reverse complement strand
ATTATTTTTTTTGTTTTTGAGACACAAACATAAAGTTGGAAAGGAATAATTGAAATGAAAAAATTTTTAGCAGTGGTTATGGCTCTTGCCATGGTATTCAGTTTCGCAGCCTGCGGCGGAAACAAAGGCGGTCACGATGATTCCGAACTTTACTTAGGAGGCATCGGTGCCCTTACCGGCGACTATGCAAACTACGGTCTTTCCGTAAAACACGGTGCAGAAGTTGCTGTTGAAGAAATCAACGCAGCCGGCGGAATCAACGGAATGAAGATAGTCTTCGATATGCAGGACTCTCAAGCAGATCCGGAAAGTGCAAAGAGTGCATATGGAAAACTAATGGACTGGGGCATGGATATTTCAATCGGAACTGTAATGTCCGGCGAGATGGCATCAGTTGTAGCTGAATCTGCAAATGATGATATGTTTATGATCAGCCCTTCTGCATCTGCAGATGCCTGCCTTGAAGCAAGCAGCAATGCTTTCAGAATTTGCTTCTATGATTCTTATCAGGGAATTGCAGCAGCAGACTATATAAAAGAAAACCTTGCAGGAAAGAAAGTTGCCGTTTTCTATCAGAGTGATATCGATTACTCTCTCGGCCTTTACGAATCCTTTAAGGCACAGGCCGCAACAGACGGAATAGAAATAGTAGAAACTCAGTCCTTCACATCCGATGAAAAGGACTACACTACTCAGATCAATGCTCTTGCAGACTCCGGCGCTGAAGTAATCTTCATCCCGATCTACGCAGCTGAAGCTTCCATGTTCCTCTCACAGGCAAAGAACGGAACAGACAATGCGGTATTTGCAGATAACGTTTACTTCTTCGGTTGTGACGGTCTTGACGGAATCCTCGGAAAAGTTGAAGGAAATGAGAGCACAGCAAACAACGTTCTCATGCTCACACCTTTCGCAGAATCCAGCACAGACCCTGCAGTCGTAAGTTTTGTAAATGCATACAAGGCAAAGACGGGAGCAGTTCCGGATCAGTTTGCAGCTGACGGCTATGATGCAGTTTACGTAATCAAAGCAGTTCTTGAATCAATGGGCGTAACAAAGTCTTCTGAGATTTCCGGAGCTAAGGTTTCTGAAGCAGTATGCAAGCTTTCATACGAAGGCGTAACAGGTGAAATGACATGGGAAGCAAACGGAAATACAAATAAGCTTGCTATGGCTATCATCTACAACAACGGAACAGGTTCCGTATTCGGAGAATAATTCTCCCCTCTCAAATTCAGTCTACTAATACTTTTTTCTACTATATATTAAGGACTTCGCTTCGCTCATGTACAAAAACATGGGCGGAGCGAAAGCTATGTAATAATGACAGTATTTATTCGAACACTAATCAGCGGTTTAAACTTAGGAAGCATCTATGCCTTAATAGCTCTTGGATATTCCATGGTTTACGGAATCGCAAAAATGCTCAACTTCGCCCACGGCGATATCATTATGGTCGGTGCATATGCAGGTATTGTAGCAGTTCTCAATTTAGGACTTCCGCCAATCCTTGGTATTTTATTTGGCATCCTCATATGTGCTGTTCTTGGCATGGTAATTGAAAGGTTTGCATACAAACCGTTAAGGCAAGCCCCCTCTTTGTCTGTACTCATTACGGCAATAGGTGTCAGCTACCTTCTTCAAAACCTCGCGCTCATGTTCTTTGGATCCGAACAAAAGGCATATCCTGCTTTTAAGAATTCAAAGAGCTTCAATCTTTTTGGTGTCAAAATCGACAGCATTACTATCTTGACCCTTGCTGTTACAGCCGTCATTATGATCGGCCTTACCCTATTCATCAACAAAACTAAAATAGGAAAAGCAATGAGAGCCGTTTCTGAAGATAAGGGCGCTGCAGAGCTTATGGGTATAAGCACTGACAGAACAATTACCATAACATTCGCCATAGGTTCAGCCCTTGCTGCCATTGCCAGCGCATTTTACGGTGCAACCTATGTATATATACTCCCCACAACAGGATCCATGCCCGGTATCAAAGCTTTTACAGCTGCGGTTCTTGGAGGCATAGGTTCAATTCCTGGAGCCATGCTCGGAGGAATTATGCTGGGAGTTATAGAACAATTCTCTAAGCAATATATCTCCACCCTTTGGTCAAATGCCATAGTCTTTGGAGGTTTAATATTAGTACTTCTTGTAAAGCCAACAGGTTTACTTGGAAAAGTTATTCATGAGAAGGTGTAAATTATGAAAAAGACAAACTATTCAAATATATTTACCCTTCTTGGACTTACTGCATTCTTTGCAGTATTCGGGGGCATGCTCTATACAGGAAACTTAAGCAGACAGTTTACCAACATGCTCATTCCAATTTCAATGTATATTGTTATGGCAGTTTCCTTAAATCTCGTTGTAGGACTTTTAGGCGAGCTTTCCTTGGGGCATGCGGGATTTATGTCTGCTGGACTATTCACGGGTTGTCTTGTTTCAATAAGCTTAAACGGTATCCTTCCGGATCCTTTGTGAATTATACTATCCATGATTGCAGGCGGTCTTGTTGCGGCTGTTTTCGGCCTCATAGTAGGTCTTCCTACCTTAAGGCTCAGAGGAGACTACCTGGCCATAACTACCCTTGCCTGCGGTGAAATCATAAAGACCGTCATAACAAACCTTAAGATTACAGGCGGAGCAAGAGGCCTTGATACAGGAAGCGTATATTCAAATGCGAAAACATTGCTTCCCTACGCCATCGTCTTGGTATTCCTTACTGTCATAGTAATGATGAACATAAAGAATTCAGCACAAGGAAGAGCCATTATGGCCATTAGGGATAACCGTATCGCTGCTGAATCAATAGGTATCAATGTAACAAGATATAAGCTGGATGTATTCGTAATTGCAGCTTTCTTTGCAGGAGCTGCAGGAGTGCTTTACGGACACTGCTTTGCAAATGTTAAGGCCGCAAGTTTTGATTACAACATGTCGATCGAGATCCTTGTCATAGTAGTTCTCGGAGGAATGGGCAACATATTCGGTTCAGTTGCTGCAGCCGTTATACTCCGTGCCCTTCCCGAGCTTTTGAGAGGATTCGAAAGCTATCGAATGCTCGTATATGCTGTCGTACTGATCCTTGTCATGGTTCTTTCCAACAACAAGAAGATACAAAGCTTAAGGTTCATGATCACTGGTAAACTCAAAAAGAGAATCAGAGAAAAAAGAGCTGCCAAGGCAGCAAAGAAGGAGGCAAAGTAAATGGCAAATAAAGTTAAGCTCATACCGGCAACCTCCCCTAACCTCTTTACAGAAAGAGACTACGGCAAAATCCCTGCTCTTGAATGCATACATCTTGGTATCGACTTCGGCGGACTTCACGCTGTACAGAATTTTGACGTTGCTATAGGTCCAACAGAAATAACGGGACTCATAGGTCCTAACGGTGCAGGAAAAACAACCATATTCAACCTTCTCACAAAGGTGTATGAGCCCACATCCGGAACCATACTTCTCAATGGTATCGATACTAAGGGAATGACTACTCCTCAAGTCTGCAAGATGGGAATCGGAAGAACATTCCAGAATATAAGGCTCTTTAACAATATGACGGTTCTTGAGAACGTAAAGGCCGCAATGCATCACACAATCGACTATGGATTCGGGACCGGAATATTCAGACTGCCGAAGTTTTTCAGAGAAGAAAAAATCGGAACCGAAAAAGCTATGGAACTTCTCTCCATATTCGACATGCAGGATGAAGCAAATGACAGAGCCGGTTCCCTTCCCTACGGAGAACAAAGAAGACTTGAGATTGTAAGAGCTCTCGCAACAGATCCAAAGATACTTCTTCTTGACGAACCTGCCGCAGGAATGAACCCTGCAGAAACTGCAGAGCTAATGGAGAATATAAGGAAGATAAGAGATACCTTCGAGATAGCCATCTTCCTCATAGAACATGATATGAATCTGGTCATGAATGTATGCGAAGGTATTTGTGTTCTTAACTTCGGCGAGATCATCGCAAAAGGAACACCTGAACAGATACAGAATAATCCTGAGGTTATTGAAGCATATCTTGGAAAGAAAAAGGAGAATTGACATGGGAGAACTGCTTAAAGTAGATAATATAAATGTATATTATGGCAGTATCCATGCCATAAGAAATATCTCCTTCCACGTAGACGAAGGTGAAATAGTTACCTTAATAGGTGCAAACGGTGCAGGAAAATCTACAACTCTTAACTGCATTGCAGGACTTCTTAAATCAGATACTGGAGATATCACCTTTGCAGGTGAATCATTAAGCAAAATTCCTGGATTTAAAATTGTAAAAAAAGGTCTCTCTTTAGTCCCGGAAGGAAGACGCATATTCCTTCAGATGACAGTAGAAGAAAACCTGCAAATGGGTGCTTATTCAAACCCCGAAAATGAAAAGGAAGGACTTGAAAAGGTCTATGAGCTGTTCCCAAGACTTAAGGAACGCCGCACGCAAATCGCCGGCACTCTTTCAGGCGGTGAGCAGCAAATGCTGGCCATGGGAAGAGCCCTTATGTCAGAGCCAAAACTAATGATGCTCGATGAACCTTCAATGGGTCTTTCCCCTATTCTCGTAGATCAGATCTTTGATATTATCAAGAACTTAAATGATGCGGGAACTACCATACTGCTTGTTGAACAAAACGCAGCTGCAGCCTTGGATATAGCTGACAGAGCCTACGTTATGGAAACAAGCCGCATAGTTATGGAAGGAAAAGCATCTGAACTAAAGGAATCCGACAAGATTCAAAAGGCATATCTTGGACAGTAATGAATTATTTGTCAAATATTTCTATTAAAAACTCCTTGCACAGCCGTAAAGAAGCATTCCTCTGGCATCGACAAATTCTAAATCAAAACCTTGTATCTCATCAAATGCATCCTTTAAAGCTTCATGATATCCCGGCATTTTATAAATAGTGCTTCCTTCAAGGGCGACTTTTAAAGTCTGCCCTTCTTTTTTGTATACCGAAAGAAGGCATTCGAGCATGAGCGCTACATATGAAGCACCTCTTTGCTGAATCAGGGAAATCATCTCTCTGAATTCATTTCTTTCATTAGGAGAAAGGCATTCATAAAGCTTTCCTTCACCGATCAGGAATTCAGATACATCTATAAGCTCAAATACAGGTAATTTAGGGCCGAAATACTCTCTTGCTGTAATCTCTATTAGTTTACCAAGGTAAGCACCTGAAATGAGCTTTTCAGCAACTGTCAAAGGACTGTGCATTTCACTGCAGAGCATTTCATCGAATTTTCCTTGAGGAAATCCCTGATAAAGACCGCATTCGCTTACGATTATCATGTCCTGAGTAGGATCTGTATAACAAATGTTAAATCCTGTTCCCAAGATGATTCCAATATCCGCTCCTGTACCAAGCTGAGCGGCAACAGTATCATTTAGAACTGAAAACTCTCTTTTGGTTTTAAGCCTTTTATTGAGCTCTTCTCCAAGAAGTTTGCCCTTTGCGCCTTTTATCTTGATTTCTTTCGCAAAGCTTACGATCTTTCCATCCTTATTCTCCTGTATGCTGCATGGATATGAAAAACAAAAACCTACCCTGTCTGCATCATATTTGTCAATTTCAGCAGCCATTAGATCAAAGAAGGTATCAACTGTCATTTCTTCCTTTGAACCAAACATGGGCATAGCTTTAATGTCCTTAACTTCGCCGTCTTCAAGGGGTGCAAATCTAAGGTTGGTCCCGCCTGCATCTATGGCAAGGATCTTGCCCTTTAATGAGTCCACACTTGAAACCTTTTGATAGGTTTTAAACATGCCCAAGGTCCTCTTTTCTTTCATATCCTTTAAGAAATCCTCGGCTGATTTTTCCCTATCAAAAGAATCAAAAAGCATCTTATTCTCTTTTAGAAAATCATATACTTCGCTCATAATTATCTCCTAAAGAAAAAGCCTAAGATCAAAGATCAAAGGCATTTTAAAACTAGCTGTTTATAACCGTAACTTCAGCTTTCTCCAAAGCAGCTTCAATCAAAGCCTCACAATCAAGCTTTGATTCGCTCTCTAAGATCTTTGAGAGCTTAGGCTTTGTTACAGGGTGTTTCGGAAGAAATACTGTACAGCAATCTTCAAAGGGCTGAATTGAAATATCAAAGGTACCTATTTCCCTTGCTATGTCTATGATCTGTGTTTTGTCCATGGCAATAAGCGGTCTCATTACCGGCATTGACACTGCAGCATCTGTAACAACGATAGAATCGCTTGTCTGGCTTGCTACCTGCCCAAGGCTTTCGCCTGTTATGAGCATCTGGCATTCGCTTTTCTTTGCGACTCTTTCCGCTATCTTCATCATAAATCTTCTAACGAGTATCGTAGTCTCCTCTTCAGGGCAGTTCATTACTATCTGTTCCTGAATCGGAAGAAGATTGATACTTGTCATCTTTATCTTTCCGCAATAGGTCGTAAGAAGTTTTGCAAGGTCCTTTACCTTTTCATATGCTCTTTCAGATGTATATGGATAGGAATGAAAATGAACAGCTTCAATCATCATTCCCCTATGAGCCATAAGGAATGTAGCTACGGGAGAATCTATGCCTCCGGAAAGAAGAACAAGTCCTTTTCCGTTAGTTCCAAGAGGCAGGCCTCCGTAAGCCATGACCTTTTCTTCGTAAATATATGCATACTTTCTTCTTACATTTACCCAAACAAGGGCATCAGGTTCATGTACATCGACTTTAAGCACCTTACATGCCTTAAGGACGCAGGCTCCTACCTCCCTTGCAATTTTGGGGGATTCCATGGGGAATGTTTTATCAGCTCTTTTAGCTTCTACCTTGAATGTCTTTATTCCCTTGCTTTCTATGAGGCTCATCATGACAGAGGATGCCACTTTCCCAATCTCGTTAATGGTATCGACCGTACTCATTCCTTCATAGCAAATTTCTGTAACAGGGCTTATGGAATCAACGCCGAATACTCTGCCTACCTTTTTAAGAACAGCACTGCTGTCAGTACTTAAGGATGTCCTTACAAGAATAAGCCCTTCAACTCTGTCGACGCTGTAGACTTCTTCATCCTTTAGAGCTGATTTGATTTTGCCTACAAGCATACGTTCAAAATATGGCTTGTTATCGCCTTTAAGCGCAGCTTCCCCGCAGCGTACAATATATACTTGTTCAGAAGTATTTATCATGATCTCTTAACAGCCTTTCTGAGCCTTCTTTGCATTGCTACATATTTCTTGAGCTTTTCAACAACTATATCCATTTCTTCTTTGGTATTGTCAAATCCAAAACTGAATCTGACAGCTCCGTCTATAGCTTCGGGAGTAAGACCCTGTGCGGAAAGCACATGGCTTCCTTTCTTATGTGATGAACATGCAGAACCGGTGGATACGTAAATCTCATCCTGCTCAAGCATATGAAGAAGCACTTCACCTCTGCATCCAAGAAAACTTACATTGAGTACTGATGAAACTCCAACCTTCGGTGAATTGATCTGAATATTATCAATTTCTTCAAGAAGTCTCTTTTTAAGATATTCTTTTGGTTCAGGGCTTACCATGTGCATATCTTCAACTGCAGCACCAAAGCCTGCAATGCCGGGAACATTTTCAGTTCCGGATCTGAAGCCTGCCTCCTGGCCTCCGCCGAGAACAAAAGGCGGAATATGAAGACCGCTTCTTACATATATAGCTCCGATACCCTTGCTTGCATGGACCTTGTGCCCTGAAAGGCTTATCATATCGACTCCCATTTTGTTTACATCAAGAGGGATCTTTCCGTATGATTGCACACAGTCGGAATGGAATATGATATTAGGATATTTACGAACTTCCTTAGATATCTCTTCAATTGGGAATATGGCTCCCGTCTCGTTATTTACGTGCATGACGCTTACAAAGATGGTATCTTCGTTAAGAAGCTTTCTGAATGCATCCATATCGAGATTGCCGTCAGAAAGTACAGGTACGTACTGAACGTCAGCTCCTTCTCTTTCAAGCTGCTCAAAACATCTGAGAACAGCAGGATGTTCAACGGCAGTGGTAATAATTCTTTTTCCCTGCTTTTTTCTCGCATTCCATGCGCCGAAGATAGCCGTATTATCCGCTTCACTTCCGCAGGATGTGAAGAATACTTCTGAAGGGTCTGCACTGACTGAAGATGCTATCACCTCTCTTGCATGTTTTACTATCTTTTCTGCATCAAGCCCTATAGTGTAGAGAGAAGATGGATTTCCGAAATCTTTTGAAAGGGCATTTGTCATAGCATCAAGGCATGCCTGGCTTGGTTTGGTTGTTGCTGAATTGTCTAAATAAATCATTTTCTGTAAAAAATCAGCCCGCCTAAGCGGGCTTTGAATTTAATATTATCCTACTTTGCGTAGTCTACTGCTCTTGTTTCTCTTATGACGTTAACTTTTATCTGGCCCGGATATTCAAGTTCACTTTCGATCTTCTTTGAAATATCTCTGGCAAGCATCTGAATCTCGCCGTCTGATACCTGATCAGGTTTTGCGATGATTCTGATTTCTCTTCCGGCCTGAATAGCATAGGATGATTCAACACCCGGAGTGCTGTTAGCAATCTCTTCAAGATTCTGGAGTCTCTTGATATATGTATCAAGTGTTTCTCTTCTGGCTCCCGGTCTTGCTGCAGATAAAGCATCGGCTGCTGCGACCAACACACCTTCAGGACAGGTATATTCATAATCGCCATGGTGAGATGCAACGCATCCTATAACAGCTTCGCTTTCCTTATACTTTCTTAAGAGATCGATACCCAGCTCGACGTGGGTACCCTGCTGCTCGTGGTCTACGGCTTTTCCTATATCGTGGAGAAGTCCTGCTCTTTGAGCAAGCTTTACATTAAAGCCAAGCTCACCTGCCATAAGTCCTGCAAGGTGTGCAACCTCTTTTGAGTGGTTGAGTACATTTTGTCCGTAGCTTGTTCTGTATCTTAATCTTCCGAGTATCTTTACAAGTTCAGGATGTACATTGTTGATTCCCAGTTCGAAGATTGCGGACTCGCCCTCTTCTTTTATGGTTCTTTCAACTTCCTTTGTTGACTTTTCGACTATCTCTTCTATTCTTGCCGGATGAATTCTTCCGTCTACAATAAGTTTTTCAAGGGATAATCTTGCTATTTCTCTTCTTACCGGATCGAAACCGGAAAGGATAACGGCTTCAGGAGTATCATCGATAATGAGATCGATTCCTGTTGCCTGCTCGATAGCTCTTATGTTTCTTCCCTCGCGGCCGATTATACGTCCCTTCATTTCATCGTTTGGAAGAGGAACTACTGAAACGGTCGTTTCTGCTACAGTATCTGCTGCGCAGCGCTGAACTGCCATGGTGATGATTTCCTTGGCATTTCTGTCCGCTTCTTCCTTGGCCTTGGTTTCGATGTCTTTGATCATTATGGATGCTTCTCTTCTGACATCGTGTTCGATGTCACGAATGAGCATCTGCTTTGCCTCTTCAGCAGTACATCCGGATATTCTCTCCAGCTCTTCTTCCTGCTTTTTGAGAATTTCGTCCAGATTCTTTTCTTTGTCTGTAAGGGACTGCATCTTTCTGTTGATGCCTTCCTCTTTCTTTTCGATATTCTCCAGTTTGCGGTCAATAGATTCTTCC
>CAZALQ010000046.1:0-9583 GCA_964485605.1 uncultured Oscillospiraceae bacterium | reverse complement strand
GCCAACGCCGATGCGTTCATCCGCCGGCTCCCGGACGGCTATCACACCATGCTGGCTTTTTCAGTATCTATATTAATAAGGGAATTTGGAAGTTTTCTTACAATATCTCCAAGGAGTTTTGCGGAAACAACTGAAGATCCGTTAACTGAGTTTTGAACATCAAAGGATGTTTCAATACTCATATTAAGATCGGATGATGTAAGAGTTGCTCTTCCGTCTTTTACATCGATAAGTATTCCTTTAAGAATAGGAATGGTAGTTCTTACTGATACTGCTTTACTGCAGGTATTAACTGCTCTTAAAAGAGCTGCTTGTGAACAGGTGAATTTCATCTCTTAAAACCTCTTTATTTATAAATATAAATGCTGCTGTTGTTGTTGGTCTGTGGAAAGTGTGGAAAATCCATTTAATGATTGAAATATAAAGATTTCTCTTGTGGAAAACCTGTGGAAAACAAACCACAAAATCCACAGGCTAATTTTCTACTCTCTCCATTATAGCATCTAAAGTACTGGTGAGTTCTTTAGAATATTTAATTTCTTCTGAAATAACTTCGCAGCTGTGCATAATACTTGTATGATCCTTTCCTCCGAATATTTTACCAATAGCCGGATAGGAAAGACCAAGCTTATTACGTATAAGATATACAGCAATATGCCTTGGATAAGACACATCTCTTGATCTTTTTGAAGAATTCAAAATATCAACATCAATTCCGTAATAATCAGCAACAGCCTTTTTAATCTTTTCAGGTGTTAAATCCTTCTTTTCTTCTACTATTACATCTGAAAGAACCTTCTTTGCCAGCGAAACAGTGATAGGTTCTCCTGAAAAGCTTGAAAATGCAAGTACTCTTGTAAATGCTCCTTCAAGCTCCCTTATATTATTATGGATATTTTGAGCGATAATATCAAAGACCTTGACAAGTTCAGGATTTGATATATCAACATTCTCAAGTATTGCCTTATTCTTAAGAATTGCCATTCTTGTTTCATAATCCGGCGGCTGAATATCTACCATAACTCCCCATACGAATCTTGAAACAAGTCTTTCAGGTATATCTCCAAGTTCTCTCGGAGGTCTGTCAGATGTAAATACCATCTGCTTATTTGCAGCCCTTAACGCTTCAAAGGTATTGTAAAGTTCCTCTTCTGCAGCTTTATTGCCGGCTATGAACTGAACATCATCAAAGAGAAGGTAGTCGACCTTTCTGTATTTTTCTTTAAACTGATTCTGCTTCTTTGTTCTTATGGCTTCAATAAGTTCTGAAACAAAGGTTTCGGAAGATACATAAAGTATCTTTTTTCTTGGTTTGTGAAGCTTTACAAAATGCCCTATGGCGTGCATGAGGTGAGTTTTTCCAAGGCCGGAACCCGCATACAAAAATAGAGGGTTATAGGTTTTTGTAAAACCGTCAGCAACAGCCATGGATGCAGCGCAGGCCATTCTGTTTGTAGGACCCTGAACAAAGCTGTCAAAAGTATACTTAGGATTAAGATAATCCTCCTTTTGCTGCTCGTCCTTTTCTTCTTCAATAGCCAAGGATTCTACAACTTCGGCAAAAAGAGGCATACCGAATACCTTTTCGGTAGCGTTTACGATCTTTTCCTGATGGCGGTTGACAGAATTCTGATAAAAGCGGCTGTTTTCTGAAAATAAAAAAATCTTCCCTTCACTCTCTACTATTTTAGCAGGTGTAAGGGGTCTGAAAAATGTATTTACATAAACGGGATCGAGCTCTGTATAAAGAAGATCGATCACCTCTTCCCAATTTCTCTTAAGTTCTGTTTTTGTCATATTATCTAGTGCTTTCTTGTGTACCTGATTATTGTAGCAGAAAAAGTTTTCCACAGGAATATCCACAGGGCGTTTGCGTAATTTTTAAAGTTTTGATGACTTTTCCACTACTTGTGGAAAAAATCTATCCACTTTTCCACAGGTTCAATATATTGTGTTTTTAGAAAAATCGCCAAAATAAAGCCTACAAAATTATTTTTTGTAAAAAAAGAGGTTTGAACGAAAAAATTCGCTCAAATCCTTGATTTTAGCTCGATAGGTGAGTATAATCACATAGTTAGATTATCCGAAAATCTGAAAAAAATCAAGGGTAAGGAGAAAAACTTTGGCAAATCAAAACGAACAAGGGAAAGAATACAATGCCGAGCAAATACAGGTTCTTGAAGGACTTGAGCCTGTAAGAAAGCGCCCGGGAATGTATATTGGTTCCACCAGCTCAAGGGGTCTTCATCATCTGGTATATGAAATAGTAGACAACTCAGTAGATGAAGCGCTGGCAGGATATTGTTCTCATATTCAGGTAAAGATTAGAGAGGACAATTCAATCGAAGTAACAGACGATGGAAGAGGAATGCCCGTTGACGAACATCCGAAGATGCACAAACCTGCAATGGAAGTCATCATGACAGTACTTCATGCAGGCGGAAAATTCGGCGAAGGAGGATACAAGGTATCCGGAGGTCTTCACGGCGTAGGCGCTTCCGTAGTAAACGCTCTTTCTGAATATATGATGGTAGAGTCCCTTCGTAACGGACATATTTACCGCCAGGAATATTCAAGGGGAAAGAAAACCTCCGAAGTGACCGTAGTAGGAGACTGCGGGAACAAGACAGGATGCCACACCATATTTAAGCCCGATGCGGAGATCTTTGATGAAACCGTATTCAGCTTTGAAACCCTTCAGGCAAGGCTTAGGGAAATGGCCTTCTTAAATAAAGGTCTTAAGATAACCCTCGAGGACGAAAGAGGAGAAAAAAAGAAAAAAGAAACTTACTGCTATGAAGGCGGTATCAAGGAATATGTTCAGTTCCAAAACAAAAACAAGACTCCTATTCATGACTCTGTCATTTACTATGAAGTAGTAAAGAAGGATAGTGAAGTAGAAGTTGCGCTTCAGTGGACGGACGGATACACCGAAAATATCTATTCTTATGCGAACAACATCAATACTGTAGAAGGCGGTTCTCACCTTGTTGGTTTTAAGACTGCCCTTACTAAAGTATTTAACGATTATGCAAGAAAAGCAAAGATATTAAAGGATAAGGATCCCGACCTTGACGGAGATGACGTAAGAGAAGGTCTTACTGCAATCGTTTCTGTTAAGCTTTCTGAGCCTCAGTTTGAAGGACAGACAAAGACAAAGCTCGGAAACGCATACATGAGGACCCTTGTTGATTCTGCAACAAAAGAAGAGCTTATGGCCTTCCTTGAAGAGAATCCAAACCAGGCAAGAATAATCGTAGATAAGTGCATCAAGGCCGGAAGAGCCAGAGAAGCAGCAAGAAAAGCAAGAGAACTTGCAAGAAGAAAGACTGCCCTTGATTCCACATCTCTTCCGGGAAAATTGGCAGACTGTTCTGAAAAGGATCCTGCTCTTTCCGAAATCTTCATCGTCGAGGGAGACTCGGCCGGTGGCTCCGCAAAGGAAGGAAGGGACAGAAAGACTCAGGCTATACTTCCTTTAAGAGGAAAGATACTCAACGTTGAAAAGGCAAGGCTTGATAGAATGCTTGCCTCCGATACCATAAAGGATATGATCACAGCCTTTGGCTGCGGCATAGGAAAAGACTTTGATATATCTAAGCTTCGTTACCACAAGATCATCATCATGAGCGATGCTGATGTTGACGGTGCGCATATAAGAACCCTTATGCTCACGCTCTTCTTTAGATATATGCCTCAGCTCATAGAAGACGGATATATCTATGCTGCTCAGCCGCCTCTCTTTAGATGTACCTGCGGAAAGGATATGAGATATACATATTCAGATGCAGAGCAGGAGAAGACTCTTGCTGAGATGGCAGTTCTCTACCCTGGTAAGAAGATAGACATTCAAAGATACAAAGGTCTTGGCGAAATGGATGCAACTCAGCTTTGGGAAACAACTATGGATCCTGAGCACAGAACGCTCATTCAGATAACCATAGACGATGTTGCAAGGGCAGACCAGATATTCACAACCCTCATGGGAGACAAGGTTCCGCCCAGAAAACAGTTTATAGAAGAAAATGCGCAGTACGCGCAGCTCGACTTTTAAGGAGGCAGTATAGATGGCAGATTTAATTAACGACAGCAAACTGCTTCAGCACGAAATATATGATGAAATGAAAAAATCCTACATCGATTATTCGATGTCGGTAATAGTAGCGCGTGCACTTCCGGACGTAAGGGACGGTCTTAAGCCGGTACACAGAAGAATACTCTACGGTATGGATGCCCTCGGCATTACCCCGGATAAACCGCACAAGAAATCCGCAAGGATCACAGGCGAAGTAATGGGTAAATATCACCCTCACGGTGATGCGTCCATCTACGATGCAATGGTAAGGCTTGCTCAGCCCTGGAACATGAGATACCCCCTCGTTGACGGTCACGGAAACTTCGGATCCATGGACGGAGACGGAGCAGCGGCTGCTCGTTACACTGAAGCAAGGATGGCACCCTTTGCTCTGGAGATGCTTCGTGATATAGATAAGGATACGGTAGACTTTGTTCCCAACTATGACGGCGAAGAAAAGGAACCGGTAGTACTTCCTGCAAGATTTCCGAATCTTCTTGTAAACGGATCAAACGGTATTGCCGTAGGTATGGCAACTTCTATTCCTCCCCACAACTTAAGAGAGGTTATCCAAGGGACCATACTCCTTATAGACAATCCGGATACTACAGATGAAGAACTTGCAAGGGTCATTAAAGGACCGGATTTCCCGACGGGCGCAACAATTGTCGGAAAGACTGCAATCAAGGAAGCATACAGAACAGGACAGGGAAAGGTCAAGGTAAGGGCAAAAGGCCATATTGAAGAGGGAAACAAAGGACAGGTTTCCATCATCTTTACCGAAATACCTTATCAGGTAAACAAGGCTCAGATGATTGCCCACATCGCAGACCTTGTTAAGGAGAAAAAGCTCGAGGGTATCAAGGATATAAGAGATGAGTCCTCTAAGGGCGAGGTAAGAGTCGTTATCAATCTTAAGAAAGATACCAACCCAAGAGTAATGCTCAACAGACTCTATAAGCATACAGAACTTGAGTCCAATGTAAGCATTATAATGATAGCCCTTGTGGACGGAAAGCCGGAGCTGCTTTCTGTAAAGAGAATACTTGAAGAATACATCAAGCATCAAAAAGAAGTCTTAACAAGAAGAACAAAATTCGATCTTGCAAAGGCAGAAGCAAGAGCTCATATCCTGGAAGGATATATCATAGCCCTAGATAATATTGACGAAATCATCAAGACCATAAGATCTGCATACGATGATGCCAAAGAACAGCTCATGAAAAAGTTCGGCCTTTCCGACAGGCAGGCTCAGGCAATACTCGAAATGCAATTAAGAAGGCTTCAGGGCCTCGAAAGAGAAAAGATAGAAGCAGAATACGCAGAGCTTCAAAAGAAGATTGCATACTATAAGAGCCTTCTTGAAGATGAGCACCTCCTCATGGGTGTTGTAAAGGATGAACTTAAAGAGATCGCAGTAAAATGGGGCGATGACAGGAGAACTGAAATCGTAGCCGATGAAGAGGAAGTAGATGAAGCAGAGCTCATCCAGGAAGAGGATATTATAGTAACCGTATCACACCTCGGATATATCAAGAGAGTAACAGCGGATACCTACAAGACTCAGAGAAGGGGCGGCAGAGGAATAACCGGCCAAACCACAAGAGAAAACGACTTTGTAAGACACCTTGTTTCCTGCTCAACTCACGATACCCTTGTATTCTTTACAAGCGTAGGTAAGGCATATACCATCAGGGGCTTCGAGATCCCCGAAGGTGCAAGAACCGGAAAGGGTATACCTGCAATCAACTTCCTTAACCTGATGCAGCACGAAAGAATTTCTTCCGTAATGCCCTTCAGAGCCGAGGATGAGGGCAAGTACCTCATAGCTGTTACAAAGAACGGCATCATCAAAAAGACTGCTGTATCGGAATTCCATACTAACAGAAAGACAGGCCTTATAGCCATTAAGTTAAAAGAAGGCGATGAACTGGTAGGCATCAAGGAAACAACAGGAACATCAACTGTCATCATTGTCACCAAGCAGGGCAAGTGCATAAGCTTCTCTGAAGAGGATGTAAGGCCCATGGGAAGGAATGCTTCCGGCGTACACGCTATTGATCTTGGAAAGAATGATGAAGTAGTGTCCATGGAGCTTGCCGAAAAGAAGGAAGAACTCCTTGTTGTCACCAAGAACGGTTACGGCAAGAGAACACCTGTAAAGGAATACAAGATCCAGGCAAGAGGTGGAAAGGGACTCCTTACATATGATAAGAGTAAGTTCGATAAGACCGGTGAGCTTGTCGGAGCCATGGTTGTTGCCGATGACGATGAGGTATTCCTCATCAATTCCGACGGCATCATCATAAGGATAAGGGCCAATGAGGTATCAAAGCTTGGAAGAACCACTCAAGGCGTCAAGATCATGAAGGTCGAGGAAGGCACGGAAATCGTTGCAATGGCCAAAGGACCGAGAGACGAATCAGATGATACAGAAACTATAGAAGCTGAAAAGAAGGCAGCAAAGAAGTCCGACAAAAAGGATGACGGCGATCAAATGAGCCTGGTATAGATGTAAACGTTATATCAATACAAAGACCCGATACAGAGCAAAGATGCAAAGAATCTTTGCTCTGTTTATTTCTGAATGTAAATGCATTTTGATAGACTTGTATATATAATATTACTAAGATGGCTAAGCAAAAAGAAAGCAAGAGAAGTTCATATGGAGCTGGGTAAAAAAATCGCAGAAATAAGAAAAGAATATAGTATTACGCAGGAAGCTTTAGCAGAGATCTGTTGCGTGACCAGGCAGACGATATCAAACTGGGAAAACGGAAAAAGCTATCCTGACCTTGAGACCCTTGTTTTGCTGAGCGATACTTTTGATGTTTCTCTGGACGATTTGTTGAAAGGAGACAGAAAAATGGTCATTAAAATCTCAAAGGAACAGAAACGCGGACGAAATGCATTTCGGCTTGTTTATCTGCTTGTTGTCATTTGGTATGCAGTAGCTTTCATACCCCGCTTTTTCTACGCATATATACCGGAAAACATTTGGAAGGCAGCCAACTACTTGGCCTGGGCCCTTAATTTAACAATAACGATTCTGGTATTGAAGGCGGCAATAAAACAAAAAGGTTCAAGAGAAGAAAGCGGTGTTATTGATGCGCTATGGTTTAGGTGGACTGTTGGAATCATAGGATTCTTTTGTTATGTAGCTAGTTTAGCACTGTCTGCGGTAAGAAGCGTTGCCTTCAGAGCCGTTTTTGAATCGATAGGATCCCTTCTTCTCTGGTGGCTCTTTTTTGTATGGTCCGGCCTTTTTGAAGATGACAGAGAAAACGGCGAGCGATCTGCAGCAAATAATAAACGCTCTAAAGTATTGTTCATAGTTGCCGTGGTTTTGATGGCAGCGGCTCTTATCATGGGTGTGTGGACTCTCATTAGCAGCGGCGATCGCCCTCACCACAGCATGTTTGGAGAAGATTATGATGCTTATCTTGATCAGGACATAAGAGTTCCTGACAATTTTGATGGATACAAATTGAATCCAATGGCTGTAAAAAGAAAAGGGGATGACGTGACCCAAGATGAGCAAAACGCTTATCGTTATTTTGCAATTGGGTATCCTAATAATGAAAAAGTAGAAATCAAGGGTGATGGGTCTACTTCGTATATAGATAAAGGAGAAAAGTTTGAATTGATATTTGGAAAAGCTGAAGGTAATTGGATGCCATATTTCTCCTTCGATATGGTAAAGATGACTCCGAATCTTGAGCCGGGCAATATTACCAATTTGGAAGAGCTCGAATATAAAGGGGCAAAAATATGGGTATATGAGCGCACGAGGAAATGGGAAGATGAAGATCATTCTGACTATAGCTGGATATCTCCCAATATGGCTGAATGGCAGAGAAAGAGCATTATGGAATATACTTGGACAGAATTCAAGGATGCAGAAGCATTTTGCTACGATCAGGAAACAAAAACCTTCTTTAGTATAAGCTATGCCGGAGAAACCTTTGTTGCGAAAAAATCAGAAGAGAACAGCAGCGATTGGGATCTTGTATACGAAAGGGATTATTGTATGCTCACAAAAGAGAAAGCCCTAGAATATATAAAAGCAGTAATTGATGAGAATAGATAAAAATCAGAAATAAAGCATATTAACAGAGGACCGGTCATCCGGTCCTCTGTTTTTTAGTAATCGAGCCAATCGAGAGAAAGCGTAATTTTTACATCGCCTGATCCCAAGACATTTTTTAGTCCTTCCTCTGTTGCGCTGGGTATATATGCAAGTAAGGTATAACTCCAGCTGTTAGAGCCGTAGTGTATGCACAGCTCGTTTCCCTGGTAGAGAACTAAGTATCCCGGCCTTGTTGTCATCTGTTCGTCGCTTCTTTCCAAAGACCAGGGAAGAGATCCAACCTTTTCAAAGCCGCCGTATTCGCGAAGCTTGAGTTCTATTTCACCTTTTTCAAGTTTTTCCTGAAGAGCTTTTGCAGCAGAGTTGTCCGCAAAATTGGCATAAAGGAATTGATTGTTTACTTTTATGGCAAGAACACATTCACTTGGATAAGATGGATATATAGGGTCTCCTGTTTCTATGTCGCCCTGCCAAGTATTGATGCCGCCGAATTCATAGATATTGGTATAGCCCATTTTAGCTAATTTTTCAGCTGCTTGCTTGGATCTGTTTCCTGAGCGGCAGTAAATGAGAATGACCTGATCAAGATCAGGAAGTTCCGCCGGCATATAAGTATCTATTGATTCATTTGGAATTAATACTGCACCCGGAATATGCCCCTCAAAATATTCATCTTCTCTTCTGACATCGACAATGATGTGGCCATCGTTTTTATCCATCATTTTCATAGCTTCATCCTGCGATATTTGATGATATGTCATTTCTGTTACCTCCGGGGTTTTGTCGGATGCGCAGGAGACAAAAAGAAGCAAAGCACAAAGGCCAAGTGCTGCAAAATTAATAATCTTTGAAATTCTAAAGAAACCAGATTTGTTCATGCTGACCATCCTTTCTGCTTAGTATTATATATCAAAAGGGAATATATATGTAGAAAGATGTGAAAATGTCATAAGTTGACAATTAGCTAAATACAGATATAATAATATTAGCTAATAAGGGGGTGCTTGCGATGGTGGGGGCTATAGCAACAGCAACAGAAATGCAAAACAATTTCGGAAAATATTTAAATATCGTGATGAACGGCAATGAAGTCGTAGTTACGAAAAATGGTAAGGAAGTAGGGCGATTTGTCCCGATAGATAAAACCGTTTCCTTCCTTACTGATTCCCTAACAGGGATAATAAAGGGAGTGTGGGATGAACGCGATGAAAGGGAAAGGGCACTGAAGGAGAAGTATGAAATTATTGCTTGATACTAATGTCATACTTGATGTGCTTGCAAAAAGAGAAGGATACTTTGAGGCATCTTCAGCTCTTTGGAAGCTTTGCGAAGTGCGAAAGGTAAAAGGATATATATCGGCTCTTAGCATTGCTAACATAATCTATGTTCTCAGAAAAGAGTTAAATCCGGCTCAAATA
>CAZALQ010000045.1:0-9780 GCA_964485605.1 uncultured Oscillospiraceae bacterium | reverse complement strand
GCAAAACCGACTATTGTAAATTCAGTTACTGCGAGGCTTTCGGAAAGATCATCCTTTTCAAGATAGAGGGTAACCTTCGTTCCCAAAGGATAAGCAGATGGATATACGCTGGCATAAAGAAGAACGATTTCGTCGTTTTTCTTCGGCATTCTTCCGTCTACAAGATGAAGAAGGTTAACATTTCTTTCGATTTCTTCTACCCTTGTAACGGTGCTGCTGCCTGTTGATCTTTTGCAGTAGCAGTCTATAAACTTAGATGGAAATACATCCTTTATTCCGCTTTGCTTTCGAATCTCTTTAACATCATCTTCATCAAATCCGTAGGATGATACAAGCTGAAGGTCCTGCAGGTTATACTCGTCATTAAAAACGTCAACGCTGCTTTTCATGATTATTTTAGTGGACATAAGTCCCATCATAAAAGCAACGCCTATGACGACCATCATAAACAAGGAAAAGAACCTGTTGAATGTAGATTTTATTAATCGGAATGTATCCTTTTGAAACATTTAGTACTCTATATCCTCTACCTTCTTGGGATTTTCATTGATCTCGACGGATTCAATGTGACCGCTTTTTACGCGAATGATCTTTTGCCCCATATCGGCAAGTGCGCCGTTATGGGTAATCATGACAACAGTCATGCCATGTTCTTTATTCATATCCTGAAGGACTTTAAGAACCTGCTTTCCTGTTACATAGTCAAGGGCTCCGGTGGGTTCATCGCAAAGAAGCAGTTTAGGATTTTTTGCAACAGCCCTTGCGATAGCGACCCTTTGCTGCTCTCCGCCTGAAAGCTGAGATGGGAAATTGTTCATCCTGTTTTTAAGACCAACCATTCCAAGAACTGTTCTGGAATCCAAAGGATCCTTCGAAATCTGAAGAGCAAGATCCACATTCTCCTTTGCAGTAAGGTTTTGAACGAGGTTGTAAAACTGAAATACGAAGCCTATGTCAAATCTTCTGTAGTCCGTAAGCTGCCTTGAGTTATACCCGGCTATATCCTCATCATCTATGATAACCTCACCTTTAGTAGCGGTATCCATGCCTCCAAGGATATTTAAAATTGTGGTTTTCCCGGCACCGCTGGCGCCAAGGACTACAACAAACTCTCCCTTTTCTATCTCAAAAGAAATGTCATCAAGGGCTTTGATCTCTACCTCGCCCATCTGATAAATCTTAGATACGTTTTTAAACTCTATAAACGCCAAATTAATTTTCCTCCGTAAATCTTGCGGCATCTGTTGAAAGATTGCTCACATAGGATCTGAAATATATCTTCAGTACATCTTTAAGAGCCCCTTCGCCAAGGTCTGAATTCTTAAACATATCCCTGATTCCTGAAAATACTGAAACAGCATATCCATGGGAAAGGACTTTTATCTGCTTTTCATATTCATGAAGAGCGTAATGACTTCTGATAATATGTTCGATAAGATCAGCGAACCAATCGGTAATGCTGTCGTTAAGCTTTGAGTGCATCATGAGAATATTAAATTCAATTTTGTGCTTCATATATATGTCCACAAGTTCATCGGCAAGATCATCCAGGACCTCCATATATTGCTGCACAGTCATATTAAGGTCCATCTCTGAACTGTTGATGCTGACAGTATTCTGAGATTTTTTAAGCACCAGCTTGTTTATTTCATCAAGGGTCTTTCCGACGATTATATTGTTAAGCTCTTCTTTATTCTTAAAATACCTGTAGAGATTTCCGACGGTCATTCCGCTGCCGGCAGCAATATCTCGCATGCTTGCCCTTTCAATGCCCTTTTCAAGGAATTCGTTTTTTGCGGAATCTATTATCTTTTCTCTGACATCCTCTTTTAAAGTCTGCATATCAGTAAACCTCCGTTCATTTTTGAATTATACATTAGCACACCCTAAAAGTAAACATGCGTTTACTAAAAATATTCGATTAAATAAAAAAGCAGAGCTGATAAACTTTTCAGCTCTGCTTTTCTGATATTTGCAATGAGAACTAATCTACATCTCTTCTTGCAAGGATCTGCGCCGGAGTCTTTCTCATAGTAAAGAATACCGGGAGCAAACCGAATAATATGTTAAAGACATACACTATTGCGACGGATATAAGTACTACCCTTTGGTCGAATACATATTGGTTTGCAAAGAATGCATACTGGGTAAGTGTATGGAGTATATATCCCATAACTCCGAATCCCAGGGTCGATGTAACAAAGGTGATAACAAGTATTTCACCAAGGAACATCTTGTATACATCCCATTTCTTAAGCCCTATTGCTCTTAATGTTCCAACCTCCTTTACTCTTGAAAGGAAGGATGATCTGAGCATTAAGAATATTTCGACAAGGGATATTGCAAGAACTATTGCAGCCGTAATCATAGTCTTCTTTACCGATTCGCTGATTCCGGATCTATATTCCTGTTCATCCCTTGCATAAATATCGGTAATTTCCTTGTTTTGGCCCTGGTAGAATGCCATGACCTCTTCCTTGTTTTCAGGGCAAATGGTCATTTGGCTTGTAGATGCAAGATACTTGTATCTGTAGCACTCGTCGGTTACGAAGACTCTGTTCTCAGAGGAGCTTCTGTAAAAGCCTACGATCCAAAGACTTTGTCCATTGATCTTTCCCGGGAATCTCCACTCAAGCCAATATGAATATACATAATCTTCAGGAACTATGACTTCATAGGGACTGCTTGGCATTCTGCCGTAAAGTATGCTTATGTCCTTTGCCTCGCTTACAGGAGATACATTTGCATTGTTATCTTCATCAGCATAAGAACCGCCGCCTTCAGATCCCGATTTCATTATGATATTGAAAAGAGCACTGTCATTGGCATAGGCGCAAGGAGTTAACTGATCAACAATACCGACGACCTTAAACTTTGTAGTCATGCTTCCTATAGTGCATTCTTTTCCTATGAACTTTTCAGCACTGTTAATACCGACCATTACGGCAGTGCCGTAAGTAAAAGTGCTGTTCCTATCAAATGCAAGCTTATCGATGACGATTTCCTCATCATTTTCAGGCATTCTGCCTGCGACGAGCATGCTCTCATCGATGAGAGATGTACCGGCAAGTGATACCGAGACATTATCCTGGGCGCCGTTTGTTTGATAGTAATAATCAGTGTAATTAAACATGAGATTAACTCTTCCGGTTCCCGGCAGTACATATCTTACAGATTCAAGATTTTCGCATTCCGTAAACTCTTCAACTGTATTTTTGTTGTTGCTTACCCTAAGGTAACTCTTGTTCTCTGTGGTAAACTCATCATCGGTAATTGTATTGATACCGATTACACTTGCTGCAGAGTACATAATGAACATGGCCGACATTACAAAGCCAAGGAGAAGAATCTTTTTTATTAAAGTATAGTTGAGAATCTTCTTCGCTCCGTTTATGAGGAGATTGAATACATTGTAAATTGAATGATATCTTACCCTCTTAAGCCCGGTATTAAGTCTTGAATAATCGAAGTTATTCTTTTCAGCTTCCTCTTTTGACAATGCATGATAATGATCATCTATAAACTCTATTGCAGAATCATCATCGACAATTTCCGTCTTTCTTCCGTTTGTCTTTATATACAGATTACCGTTTCTGACAACTAAAGTAACATCGAGCTTTGTGCTTCCGTCGGAATAATATGCAAGATTCATATCTCCGGCACTGCCCTTTTCCTGTGTCTGGAAATCCTTTAGATAGATGTGATTGTCGATTCTGTAATCAAGAGCCTCATCGCGTTCATTGATATAGTCGTTTACAACCTTTCCATCTACGATCTCGATAATACGGTCGGCATAAAACTCTGCAAGTTCCCTTTCGTGAGTGACCAGGATAACGAGCTTTTCCTTTGAAATGGTCTTGATAATATTCATGACCTCAAGAGAGTTGCCCGAATCAAGGTTTCCTGTAGGTTCATCGGCAATGATGATCCCCGGGTTTTTAACAATGGCTCTTGCAATGCCTACCCTTTGGCGTTCACCGCCGGAAAGTGCTGTTGCCGGGCGGTTTCTGTATCTGTAAAGGCCAACCTTTTCAAGAGCATAGTATACATTTTCCTTAAGCTTTTCCTTTTTTCTCACGCCTAGCATACGAAGAGGAAGAGCTACATTTTCAAACACAGTCATATCATCGACAAGATGATAATTCTGGAAGATGTATCCTATATTCTTGTTTCTGATATTATCGGTCCTTCCTGAGAATAGACCGTTCATCTTCTTACCGTTAATATATATTTTTCCGGATGCCGGCTTATCAAGACCTCCTATCATATTAAGAAGGGTCGTTTTACCGCAGCCGGAGTTACCAAGTATGGCTACAAGACCGCTGTCGCCGAAGCTTAACGTGGTATTGTCTATGGCCGTGACTTGATTGCGCTTAAACCTGTTATAGTATTTTTTTGCTTTTACAACTTCTATCATGACCTTAAACCTCCTTGTATACATTCATTGCAGATGCCTTAAACAGCTGCCTTGAATATCTTGAAGAAATGAGAAGTGCCATGAAATTAAGCACTACATAAAGGATCGCATAATCTTTAAGCTTAAGGTAGTGAAGAATATCCGTTACAAACGGGAATTCATAGTAACCAAGATGCGCTGCATACAAAGCTCCGATCATTATGAAGAACGCAAGGTTAAGAACAAGCAAAAGCTCAATTCTTATGAGGCTCTTACAATCAGGTGCAGATCCTCCAAGCATACGAACAGTTGCATAGTAAACATTTCTCGATCTCATGATGAGCTTTATAATGAAGTAGCTTATGAAAAACAGGGCTATGACAAGAGCTGATGACCAAAGAGTATTGAAGATCTTTTCCATAGCTCTCCAGCTCTGGTCATAATGAATGAGAGCATCCTGAATGTACAAAGGCTCGTATCCAAGACCTTCAAGATCCTTTATCGTTGCTCTTACATTATCGATATTCTCAACAAATACACTGCTTTGATAACAGTCTTTGTCAAAGAATGCATCGTAGTCTTCCGGATTAATGAGAATAATTCCGTTATTCCAGTTGTAATCTCCATAACCTGTTACATCGGTAAAGTTCCAGGAATAATAAATGTCTTCGATTTGAAAACTCCTGGAATCTTTGTAATAAAGATTTGATACCTCAACACTGAACCATTGTCCCGGTGCCCATTGCCAATCCCAATAATAGTTCCAGTCAGACGATACAATGGCACATCCCCTGCTTACTCTGCTGCTTGGAACAACCTTATTCATCTGAGACCATGGATCTGATTGATATTCATGCCCTGCAACACTGACCTTCATAGTGCTGTAGTTGCTGTTTATTCCCTGTTTTACAAGATCAAAAACTTCCTGAGGTGCATAAATCTTAAACTCCCAATCATCGCTTTCTTCAAATTTAAAACCAACGATCTTCATATTGTTTGATACAGGCTCATTGGAATTTGAAGTGTTGAGCCAAAGCTGGAAGTTGCAGGTAAAGATATCGTTGGCAGTTTCTTCGTTATTAAAATAATGATCCTTAGTACCTACAACGACGACCTCATTGGGCGCTTCAGGCATTCTGCCGAAACTTAAATCAGCCTCTGTAAAAGGTGCTGCATTTAAATCATTGAGCATACCGCCCACATAGTACCATTTCTCATTTTGTGTATCTTCGCACTGAAGATTGATTCTGTTATCAAGGAGCACATCATCTCTGAATATGCTCTTTATATTATCAAGTGAAGAAAGTGTCTCGAAGTCTTCTGCCGTAATCGGAGATTTGTCAGCCTTCTTTATTACAATTCTGCTTTCATCCTTGTTTTGGAAATAGTAATTATCACCCATAAGACTATTGTCATGGGCGGTTGCCCTTAGGTTGGTATAAAGAGCCGTAACCGCAACGGATGCAAAGAGGAAAATGAAGAGCAAAAGAAGAAACTTAGGAATAAGGTTAAAGGTGTTCCTTATACCAAGCCTCGTCCTTGCAAATATTCCAAGATGTCTTCTTCTTTCCCTTGTTTCCTTAGCAGGCGCAGCACTTTTTTCAGATGTTTCATCTTTAGTCTGAGCGTTGACGCTGTCATATTCACCCTTCTCATCAGATCCTATGGCATCCAGATACTGCCTGGTATCTTTTTTATCAAATTTAAGATCCTCCGTGACACGGCCATCGTGCATGGTGATTTTTCTTGTGACATAAGGTTCAACCTGATCATAGTTATGGGTTACAACTATAACGAGCCTATCAGATGCCAGCTGGCTTAAAAGCTCAATTACATTAGCGGCCGATGCTGAATCAAGGTTTCCTGTAGGTTCATCAGCTACAATAATCGGCGTATCCTTTACAAGAGCTCTTGCAATAGCAACTCTTTGCTTTTGTCCGCCGGAAAGCCTTGATGCTCTTTGATGTCTGAATTTGTAAAGATCAACCTTTTTAAGAATATCAAGAATCTTAGCTCTTCTTTCTCTTCTCTTCATTCTTGAAAGAAGAAGAACCATCTCAACTTTCTGATATACGGTATAGCTGTTAATCAGATTAAAACTTTGATAAATATTAGCTATATATTTTCTACGGTAATTCTCAAAATCAGCATTGCTGTAGGCGCTGGTTTCCTCACCGTTTATGTACATCTCGCCTTCTTCGTAAGTATCAAGGCCTGAGATTACATTAAGCAGTGTTGACTTACCGCTTCCGCTCTCACCGGTTATAGCTACAAATTCACCCTTTTCGAATTCAAGATTAACTTTTGTGAATCCGCTGGTTACAATGCCGTGAGAATAATAAAACTTAGATACGTTTTTTAGTTTAAGCATAAAAAAGATGCTCCTCCTTAACATCCTAATATGATACACTGTTAATGACGACAATTTAAGTATTTTGGTTACATTTTTATTTATTAAATGTACTATATCCAATCGTCTATCTTGATTTTAGCGACTTAAAATGACTTGTAAGTGACAGTTGTAAAGGTTCAGAAAATGGAAGAAAAGAAAACAGGAAAATATGACGATATAATAAATCTGCCTCATCATGTGTCAGAAAGAAGACACCATATGAGCAACCACGACAGAGCCGCTCAGTTCGCACCATTTGCGGCACTGACAGGATTCGAGGCTGAAATAGATGAGGCAACTGAACAGTCCATGATCGATAACCAATAAGTTACTTTCAACTGAATGTTCAATAAACACCTTTCATACTTTCAAACAAGAGAGCTGCATATTCTCTGAAATAGTATTGAGGTAGAAGATAAGCTTTTCCCGTGACTCCAAGGTAGCCGATATTATCAAAGCCGCTGGCATGGGCAATCTTTCCGGCTCTATAAAGATGAAATGCCGATGAAACTATAATGACTTTATCCCCTTCTTTGTAACCTCTTTCATCCATTAATGCTTTGGCAAAAAGAAAATTTTCTCTTGTTGAATCACTTTTGCTCTCCGCAATAATTCTGTCTGCATCTATACCCTGATTTAATAATCTATCTAAGGCTGCAAGGCCTTCAGCTTCAGGTTCATCATTTCCCTTTCCGCCTGTTGTAACTAGAATACAATCAGTATTTTCTTTAGCGTAATCACATGCAGCATCTATTCTTCTTGCAAACTCAAGCGACACTCCTGAATTATTAACCTTTGCTCCAAGTATAATAACCCACTTTGCATCTTTATCCGGAATGCTGTTTGCAGTCTTTATGATCCTGGTTTCCGCAACAGCAAAATTAGCAAGGCACAAAATAAATACCAGTACCAGAACCGCTTTTAATGCCTTTGGAAGCTTTTTTATCCATTTCCATGCAAATGCAAGAAGGATTAGAATGAGTCCTGCAATACAAAAAATCCAGTTAAACCACGCGCTGCCGCTTACCATGGCATTTACGCCAAGCCCATATATGATAAAGATTGTTCCCAGTATTATTAAAAATTTTTTCATAACAATATATCCCCATTACCTCTAAATACAATTACAGTGTATTAAATGAAGATGACATAAAAGTGACAAAGGCACGGAATGTTTCCGTGCCTTTGTACTAAAGCTCATATATATCTTTGCATTTATTTTCAAGATATTCGATATAGTAGTCTGGATCAAAGTCAGTGCCGAGAACCATATTGAGAAGTTTTCCCGGTTTGTACAATCTTCCGTACTTCCAGATATGATCCTTGTTCCATGAATTTATAGGCTCAAAATCGCCGGACTCAGCACATTTATCCACATCGACGGTCTCTTTCATTTTTGCAAGGAATAGGGCTCCGTATGCGCTCCCAAGAGCATATGATGGGAAATATCCAATTGCTCCGCCTGACCAGTGGCTGTCCTGAAGACATCCTCTTTTATCATCAGGTACATCTACCCCAAGGTATTCCTTGTAAAGCTCATTCCATCTTGCGGGGATATCCTTTACATCAAGATCTCCTGACATTACTGCTTTTTCGATTTCATATCTAACCATGACATGAAGGCTGTAAGTAACCTCATCGGCTTCAGTCCTGATAAGAGAAGGTTCTACTTTGTTTACAGCTCTGTAAAGGTCCTCCGCGCTGTAACCGTTCATCTCTTCGGGGAAAAGCTCTTTAAGCTTTGGGAAGATAAATCTGGAATAAGCAAGGCTTCTTCCCAGAATATTCTCATAGAATCTGCTTTGACTCTCATGGATACCCATTGATATACCACCGTCAAGAGCAGTATATGCAAAGCTTTCAGGAGACCCTGTATCATAAAGGGCATGACCGCCTTCGTGAATGACACTGTACATAGACGATGCAAAATCATTCTCAAGGTAATGAGTCGTGATTCTCTCATCAAGGTGACTTCCAAGACTTGTAGTGAATGGGTGCTCTGTTGTAGAAAGACCTACATGTCCAAGATCAAGGCCCATATGTTCCATGATGTAATATGAAAGTTCCTGCTGTTTATATTCAGGAAAATATCCAAATCTAATATCATCATTTACTTGAGGATGCTTTTTAGTTTCTTCAATGAGCGGAACTATTCTTGACTTTAATTTGGTAAAGAAAGCATCGCAAATTTCTTTATTAAGTCCGTCCTCATACTCGTTAAGCCAATAATCATAAGGATCCATACCCGGAGATAAGTATCCGGCAAATCTTCTGTTTGTTTCGAATATCTTCTCGAGATAGGGTTCAAATAAAGCAAAGTCAGAAAGCTCTTTTGCCCTATGCCATGTATCCTGGGATTCAACCAAAAGTCCCTGATATTCGATCCACTCATCCATAGGAATCTTTTGCATATCACGTATATCCTTAAGAAGCAGCTCGACCATTCTCTTTTCTTCGTGAGAAAGTTCTTTTTTGTTTTCATCAAGATACTCAAGAAGTTCAACAGTATCCTTGCCTGTACTGAGAAGATATATTTCCTCAGAAAGAACTGTCATGGAAACAGCCCTGTTGGCAGCTGTCTCTTTAGGAGCAGTCGTATCTCCGTCATAGGAAATAAGGCCTAAGGCATGATAATATGCAGCCTGTTTTCTTTGAAGTTTATAAAGGTTTTCTTTTGCTTCTTTAATATCCATTAGAGTCCTCCCAGTTGAGCAAATGTGGCTATTGTCATTACAACGAAATATATAACAAGGCATATGAAGCCTGCTGAAAGATATGCTGTTTTGAATCTCTCATCCTTTACAATTGGCATGCTGGCCTGGGGAACTTCTATCTTCTTAATATTGGAGAAGAATACGATGATTCCTGTAATTGATAGAGCGAGAAGAACCAGAATATATGCCCCAAACATGATTATACCATCCGGTATATTACCGCTGCTGATTATGTTTTCTATATTATCAAGGCTTTCTAAATCTATCTTTCCTATAAA
>CAZALQ010000044.1:7632-9830 GCA_964485605.1 uncultured Oscillospiraceae bacterium | reverse complement strand
CGAGGGAGAAGTTCTTGATTCCTCTGAAGTGAGAGAAAATGGATACTGCCCGGCAGAATACGAGAGGTCCCTTGTAATCCAATCATCTCGGAATACCATAGTTATCATAAAGTTCCTGAGGCATTCTTACGCAGAAAGCCATGAAGTCAGCCTGTTCCTTCTTGAGTTCTTTGAAGAATTCAAGATCTACGCCTGCAGCGAGTTTTGGATATTTTCTCGGAATGCACTTTTCCCACTGGAACTTTGTGGGGTTAGCTGCGAATTCCATCATCTCATCGTCGTTAACTGTCGGGAAGTCGGTAACCTGGATGGACCATGCATCGTCGTCTACTTTGTAAACTGAAGAACCTGCAAGTTCTGTAATTCTCCACTGGTTACGATTGCTGTATTCGATAAATGTATCGAATCCGTATCTTTCCTCAAATTCATTAGTAAGCTTTGCCATGAGATCATAGTCAAGCATAGCCTCGGAAAGCTTGCACTTAAGGTCTGAATCATATACCTTCCATGTTACATAGAATGAAAGATTAGGTACATACTTCTGACCCGGATGATAGCTCATTGCGTCCTGGAAGTACATGCGTCTTCTGGCGAGCATCGCGTCTCTTTCTTGTTCGTTCATAGTATTCCTTTCTCCTAAAAAATAGAATTTATCAACCGCGTCAGTATAACATAAATTGTATGTATTTGCTATGTTTAATTCTTAGATAATTGTCCAATTTTAGTAAAAAAAAAGAAATCCGCTGTGTCGCGAATTTCTTTTTGTACAAATAAAATATCTTTGTAAAATTTATTTATTTGTTATTTAATTCCCTTAGTATCTATTTCTTCTTTTACAAGTTTGATGAAGTCTTCGAGCTTCATAGCACCCATGTCTCCCTCTGTTCTGTGTCTTGGAGAAATGGTCTCATTTTCGATATCCTTATCTCCTACTACGACCATATATGGGATCTTCTGGAGCTGTGCTTCTCTTATTTTCTTTCCGATCTTTTCATTTCTTGAGTCTATCTCAGATCTGAATCCATAGTAGTCGAAGTGAGCTTTGATGCTTTCCGCATATTCAAGAGCTCTGTCTGTTACAGGAAGGATCTCGATCTGTGTCGGAGCAAGCCAGCATGGGAATGCACCTGCAAAGTGCTCTGTAATGATACCAAAGAATCTTTCGATGGATCCGTAGACTACTCTGTGGATCATGACAGGAGTCTGTCTTTCGCTGTTGCTGTCCACATATTCAAGGTTGAATCTTCCCGGAAGCTGATAGTCAAGCTGGATGGTTCCGCACTGCCATACTCTTCCGAGGCAGTCAGTTACATGGAAGTCAAGCTTAGGACCGTAGAAAGCACCGTCTCCGGGGTTGACCTCATAGGTCTTGCCAATGGATGTAATAGCATCTGCAAGAGCTGCTTCTGCCTTCTCCCAATCGCCTCTGGTACCGATATGATCCTCAGGCATTGTAGAAAGAACGATCTTGTACGGAAGACCGAAGACATTGTACATCTCGTCTATAAGCTTTGTGATTCTGACTACTTCGCCCTGAATCTGATCTTTTGCAAGGAGTATATGAGCATCATCCTGAGTAAAGGCTCTTACACGGAACATACCGTGAAGCGTACCGCTCATCTCATGGCGATGAACATCACCCATTTCGCTGTATCTTAACGGAAGATCTTTATATGAATGGGGTGCAAGGGAATATACAAGAATAGCACCCGGACAGTTCATCGGCTTGATGCAGTAATCCTCATCCTCGATGACCGTGGTATACATATTATCTTTGTAATGATCCCAGTGACCTGAAGTCTCCCAAAGGGTCTTCTTCATGATCTGAGGTGTGCGAACTTCCACATAGTCCCATTTTCTGTGTACCTGTCTCCAGTAGTTCATGAGTTCATTTCTTACTATCATTCCATGGGGCAGATAGAATGGGAATCCTGGAGCCTCATCTCTAAAGGCAAAAAGATCAAGATCTCTTCCGAGCTTTCTGTGGTCACGGCGTTTTGCCTCTTCTATTCTTTCAAGGTATGCATCAAGCTCATCTTTCTTTGGGAATGCAATACCGTAAATTCTTTGAAGGGTCTCTCTGTTTGAATCACCTCTCCAATATGCAGAATTGCATGTAAGAAGCTTAAAGGCGTTTGCTTTTACCCTGCCTGTACTGTCAAGGTGCGGACCTGCACAAAGATCTGTAAATTCGCCCT
>CAZALQ010000044.1:4437-7622 GCA_964485605.1 uncultured Oscillospiraceae bacterium | reverse complement strand
GTTTGTAGAAGGAAATGGGTTCTCCTTCAGGAAGGTCATTGATGAGTTCGATCTTGAAAGGCTCTTCCTTTTCTTCCATAAACTTAAGTGCTTCATCTCTTGGAAGTTCAAAGCGCTCGATAGGAAGTTTCTCTTTGCAGATCTTCTTCATCTCTTCTTCGATTTTTTCCATATGCTCCGGTGTGAAAGCAAATGGAGCAAGCATGTCATAATACCAGCCTTCTGCGATTGCAGGGCCTATGGCAAGCTTTACCTCAGGCCAAAGTCTTTTAACTGCCTGAGCCATGATGTGTGAGCAAGTATGCCAATACGTCTGGCGGTACTCCTCGTTTTCAAATGTGTACTTGTTTTCTTCTGACATTTGTTTTTTCTCCTCTTACGTAAAGGTTTTAAAGTTAACAATGCATTATACTACTCAAATGTCAAATATACAATCATTCCCAAGCATATTCTGATATTCTTCTTATCTTTGTTTCCTTAATAAAAGGCAGCTTGAAATAATCGTCTTTTTCGCAGGTAAGCTCTATTTTAAAGCCTTTTCCGTCCCTTGTTATTTCATAGGATGAAATGCTTATGCTGCCCTCAGGAAACAGTTTTGATGACGTTATTATCCTTTTTGCCTCATTTAAGGCTTTATCACTATCGATTCGATCATTCTCACAGTTAAGGCTCCTGCGCAGGCACAGTCCTCTGCCAGCATCTTAAGAAGCCTTTGAGCTTGCATATATTCGTTCATATCTGTCAAATATGAGAAGAACATAAGAAAAACTATGAGCATAGAAACAAAAACTATCAACGTTTTCATTTAATTGCCCAAATACTCGCTGGGAGAAGAAGACTCTATTTTATATCCCATTTCTCCCTTATCGCTGATACCAAAATATTTGCTGCCGGCCCTTATTTTTCCTATGGGAACTACGATCTTATAGGATATTATTCCCCTGCTTCCGTCCTCATTGATCCTTTTTATTTCGTGAATTCCGGGAGCATCTATAATGATGGAATCCTTTGAAATGCCCAATTTAGATGACAGTTCCTCTCTTAATGCTTCCTTATCAAAGCCTCCTTGCTGCTTTGCTTCCTCTTTTGCAGCGTATACGATATCCGTTATCAACGCCACTTTCATATTATTCTGCTGCTCTAAGGAAAACTGAGCCAGAAACAAAAGCATTATAGGAAAGACTGCAAGAAGTACTATAAACTGCTTCATCTTTCATCCGTCATATACACATACTGCCTTGAAAGTGCCTGCCCTTCCCAAACATCTTTCAATGACTCCTTAATACTTCCTTTGCCGCCCGCAATCAAACCGAATATGTATAATCCAAGAAGTATGCTGGCAAAGAGAATAATAAAGTCTTTCATGCTCTCATGACCTCCTCCACCGAAAATACAGAATTGATCTCTTCAACTGCCTTATTCTTAATATCTTCTGCCGTAGATCTTAAACTAAGTATCAAACCCGCGAGTATAACCCCTAAGATTATAGTTGCTAAAAGCACAATAAAGTCTTTCATAGAACCTCCTTAATTGGTAATATTTGGAATGTAAATATATGGTAACAGATACATTCCTGTTTTGCAATAAAAAAGAGCCTTACGGGCTCAAAAGAATTATATTAAAGAATTCTTACTTGTTGACCTTCTTATACATCTTCCACTCAATCTTTGTTATCAGGTAGGTGGCAAAGAACATGACCAGAGCAGATACGGGGACCAGATACATCCTTCCGCCGAAGGTGAAGTGATAAAAATCAGGCCAGCCTCCTCTTTCTACACCCACAACTGCTACCATGATAATGTAGACTATTGCATAGAGAATAAAAGGAATGATGCCAAGATAGGAATCTTTCTTTTCGAAACTTGAAGTCTTCTCAAAAAATATACAGGATATTATTGCAAGGATCGGAGTTACAAGATGAAGATAGAATGCATTTCCAAAGAAGATAAAAATATATGCCCTCCATGCAGGAACTCCGTAGGGAGCAAGAATAGGTATGTTTATAGGTCCAAGGAAAAATACACATGTGAGAAATGTGAGGGTCACTGAAATTGTTCCTGCAAATTTCAGAATGTATACTGACTTTGGAAAAGTATTACTTCCATACCTTATATTCATAATATTAAATACAATGCAAACAACTGAAGCTGCAGCCACCAGTATGTTTGACAGGTTCGTAAAATACCTAAGGCTCGTAATACCGCTGATCTGCATATTTGCATCACCCCTGGCTACAAAGAACTGGGATATAGCAAAAAAAGTTATTACAACAATCGCGATATTAATAAGAAGCGATATGATATTTTTTCTTTCAGCCTTCATTATTTATTCCTCGAGAAATCCGTGATCCTTTAAGATCTCCACGCACTTTTCTGCGGTATCCTTCATGATCTCAGGACAAAGTACCCACATTTGGATTCTGTCTGTAAGTATATCTTCACAGTTTACAGATCCGTACTTGTCTCCGTATTCTTCGTCAAACCAGCAAAACAGCTCCGTGATCATCGCTGTACTTGCCTGTTTATCAAACATGGTAAGCATCAGTGCTGCACCTGTTAAACATCCGCAAAGTGCACCGTTTTTAAGACCGGAACAAAGAGCGGAAGCAGCATTGGCAAATTGCTCATTCTCCTCATTTCTGAGCTTAAGCCCAAGCCTTACCATAGATTCGCTGCAGCAGCATCTATCTTCAAGCACTTCGTCCATTATTTCTTTAACGTCCATAAATTTTAGTCTAAGCCCAATTAAGGCCTAGTTGTCCTTTCTTTTTTTCATGGTATAATGATAGCACATTTTGCTATTTGGAGGAATAAATGTTAAAAATTGCAGCAACAACAAATGGACCAAGTCCGGAAGATAATATAAGCGATTTATTCGGAAGTTGTACCCATATCCTTATTTTTGACGGGGAGACAGATAAGCTGGTCGAAGTTATTGAAAGAGGAAATAAAACTGATGCTGAAGTTGCTCAAATGCTTGCTGATATGTGGGTAGAAGCAGTCATCTGCGGTCCACTGGAACAGGATGCATATGATATAGTTGCAGCAGATGAATACAGCATTACAAGATATAACGGAGTAGGCATGCCGGCTCATATAGCTTTAAAGGCTGCCCTTGATTACAAACTCGATGTAATCAGAGATCCAATCGGCGGGATAGGCTGCCTCGGAAGCCACCTTCACGTT
>CAZALQ010000044.1:0-4427 GCA_964485605.1 uncultured Oscillospiraceae bacterium | reverse complement strand
AATCACCCTGACAGCAATTTCACCACGATTTGCAATGAGCACTCGCTTAAACATATCAACACCTCCAAAATTTATGTAACTCTTACGAAACATGAATTTTTTAAATATTCTCATTATATCATTCATTTATGATAATATCAATAGAAAATAAAACTGCAAAAAGTCAGTTCCCAATGACAGGAACTGACTTTTCTATTTCAAATCTTTAAAATGTTTGTCAAATGAATCCTTTGAGAACTTCCTCATATCTTCGAGGAAATCTCCGTAAGCTTTAAGTAGCTTCATCCCTTTTTCTGTTAAGCTGCTGCCGCCTCCCTTTTCTCCTCCGCTCTTTCTTTCAATCAGAGGATATCCAAGCTCTTTTTCTATGGAATTAAGGAGTTTCCATCCGGTAGTGTATGACATGTGAAGGCAGGAGCATGCATTTTGAATTGAACCTGTGTGATTTATCATCTCAAGGAACTGAGCTATCTTTGGATTTAATACAGTATCACCCTTTGCTATAGTCACTGAAATATCCGGCCACAGGAACCCTCCGCTTATCTGAGACATTCTAAGCTTTCTTAAGGCCTTAAAATCCTCAGGTGTATCTGCATCCATTAAGGTCCCTATATCATCAACTTCCACGTTATTGATCTTAAGATTAAGATTTCTGATGGCTCCGCCGATACCGCCTTCACCTTTATATTCGGAAATCTCCTTCGCAGCCTTTTTGCTCAGAATTAAAGGATGTCCGCCCTTTCCGTTGCACATAGGTCTTATTACATCCCCTTTTGCCTCATTTAAAAGCTTAAGAGTCTCATCACTTATAATGGGTACATCTACGGGAGAAACCAAAACATAGTCAAAATCTGATTTAAGAGCTTCCATACCTATGCAAAAGGATTCGAACATTCCGGTCGTTGCATAGTCTTTATTCTCAGCAAAAGATATACCAAGAAGCTCCGTATTCTTCTTAAGAAGGTCAGCCTTGTATCCGCCTACAGCGACGATCTCCTTGGCTCCCATTTCTCTATAGTTATTAACTATATTCTCAAGCATTGTGTTCTCACCGATGAGCATTAAAGGCTTAAAATCCTTCATTCTAGAGGATAAACCGGCAGCGGTGATAATTCCTGCGTATTTCATAATAACCTCCGTCTAATTCAGGGCTTTTCCGCCTACGCTTTCAACAGGAACAAGCATTCCGTGTACGACAGATCTTTCGTAACCCTCTGCATTGGTGCAAGTTGAAAGCAATACAAACTTTCCATCATAATCAAGCTCTGCATTGCCGTATACATAAGAATTTGCCAAAGCTCTGTCAATATAGTAATAAAGGTCAGATCCCGGGCTCTGATATATAGCGAAAACATCAGAATCCCTTGCATCTGTTATATATGCGCTGAACAGTACCAGCTTATAGTCCTGTGTAGGCGTAAGGATCCACATATTAGGATGCTCATCAAAGTAGCTTTGCATCTGCCAATTACCAAGGCATGCAAACATGCTGCCATCCCTCATGTTATGGCCGTAAAGGATGGTGTTATTATCAACAAATCCCCTTCTATTCATCATCTCTTCAAATATAGACCCTGCAAAGTCATATTCTCCGGTATACAGGGTATGAATATAGGTGTCGTTGGTTGCTCCTTGAAGAAGCGGATAATTGATTGGAGTATTCTCGCAATATATCCATCCGATGATATCGCTGTTTACTGCCTGCAAGGCATCAAAATCGACGACTATGGGAGCAATATTCTTCTTTGGAATATCTTCATCCTTGTCATCAGAAATATCAGGAATGAATTCCTCATTTTTCTTTGTATATGAATCTGCCGCATCTTTATACTTTTTTTGGCTGACCCGGTACTTATACTGGGTTATAGCGATCATCGAAGCACTAAACACAAAAACAGCAGAAAAGAATATTAATAAAACTGTCCTTAATTTTCTACTCATGATTATTCATCGCCTCTTTTTTGAGTCAAAGACCCAACCAAACTAAACAGTGCGCCTGAAACAATAAGGCATATGGCATAGATCTTGCCCCTTGAGCTTGCATAAAATCCTGCAATTGCGCCTAAATAGGGTATGTGAAGTTTAACTATGCCAATTACTTTTCTGTATTGGACAGGATCTATATCGACCATTTCATTGGCATCCCCCTTGGTGGTGAGTTCTCCCCTTTCCTTTGTATTTACAACCACTCTGTGCATCACCACATCTTCATTCCGTGAAAAAGCGATAACATCACCGGATTCCAAGATCCTTGGATCCACTTTTTTTGTATATACAATGCTTCCCATGGGAATGGCAGGATCCATGCTTGGGGAAATGACATTAAAGATGTTAAGCCCAAATATGCGGGGGACTGCAAGAGGAAGAGCACTGATAATGACTATAATCAAAATCATTGTCCCAAAGAAAGAACAAAAAGAAGATAAAAAACTTCTGCTTTTCTTTTGTTTATTCTTTTTTGTTTTAACCTCATCCATAGAAATAATTTTACCATAAATAAAAACACTGCGGATATTTATTTCATATCCGCAGTACGTAAGGTTTATTGTTTAAACTATTGCTTTTCATCCTCTTCTTCTTCATCGTCATCCTTTTTTCTCTTAAGTACGATGAATAAAAGAATCAATGCAAGAAGTCCGGCTTTACCTGCATGACAGCCCTGTCTTACAGAAAAAGGCAGGAAATGATTTCCCGCCTTTTCCGTTCAGGGCTACTTGTAAGTATTGTCCTTTATATTGCTTTAGCTATGAGTTTTTTTCTTTTTGCCCCTGCCGGTGAGTATCAGGATAGCGACTGTGGATACAGCCAGAAGAATGACCCATATCATGACCTTGGAGCTGTCACCGGTCTCGACCGGTCTTGAGTTTGTAATGACTGTAAGTCCGTCTTCAGTCACGACCTTGGCATAGTAGCCTTCAGGTACTTTGACCTCCTCCGCAGTATATACGATCTCCTTATCGCCGTCTTTCTTATCAAGATCGTTCCACGTATAGGTCCAGTCGTTTTCTTTGTTCAAAGATACCGGATCTCCGAAAGCTTTGCCATCGGCATAGAGCTGTACTTCTATGCTCTCCGGACGGAGCTTATCATAGTCGTCAGCATCATCCCAGACTTTCTCGACTTTATGCTCGGTAAGTTCAGGAGGTACATAAGTATTTCTGATATTGAACTCCGTTACCTCTGCTACATAGAACTCAACGGGATCCTCATTGACTGTGTATTCGATCTCTCTGGAGCCATCGTATTTCGGAAGTTTTTCGAACTTGTAGTTCCAATCATCATCGGCAGTTACAGTCACAGAATCGATGACCTTTCCGTCGGCAAGAAGCCTTACGATAATGCTGGAAGGTCTCATTTCTGCCTTATCATAATCATCATCCCAGGTCTTTGTTCCTTCGATGGTCCTATATTTATAGGTATTAGTGAAGCTGATATTATATCCTTCAACAAGGTTTGCAGCATTAAACACGTCCTTCTTTGCTGCAAGTTTTCCGTTTTCATCCTTATAGACTGTGACTCTTACCTTGTATACAGTTTCGTCATAGGTGAAGTTGAGATCTTCGCCCTTAACTTCGCTTACTAAGTACTCGTATACTCCGGTCTTGTCATAGGTCATATTACCGAAGGTCTCTTTTCCGGAACCGATTATACTGATCTGAGTAACTGTGTTGCCGTCATTATCCTCAGGCATCGGAGCACCTTTTGTAAGGGCTTCAATCTTAAAAATAAATTCTTCATCAGTATCGTAATCATCGCCAAGGCTATCCTTCACAATCTTTTCAGCAGAGACAGGAACAGAAACTTCATCAGGAATTTCTTCCTTAATGTCATTATAGAAGGTTACGATAACTTGCTCGCCGTCTTCAATCGTTTCCACTTCTGTTGCAAGCGGCTCAAGAGCTACCTTGTTTTCACCGGATTCACTGCTTATCTTTCCTCTTCCGCTTTCATCTTCAACTGTATAGGATGCAACCGCCTTATTTGCAAGTTCTGTGAGCTGATAGGTTGCACCTACTGGCAAGTCGTAGAATTCTGCTTCTTCATCATGTTCAAGGAAGAAGGTCTTTGAAGCAGTTCCTTCACTGCTGGCTGTTACAATTCCATGTGTTGAGTCATATACCTTATTCGGTTCAAGGCTTGTGAAATCAATACGTATTGAGTAAGCCTCTGTCGGAGTTCCTTCCACAACAACTTTACGTACCCTCAAATTGCTTGGAACCGGAACACTCTTATTCCTGAAAGTAATTAACTTTTCATCATTCTCAAAGCTAACTTCCTCATATGCCGTTCCAAGAGCCGTATTAACAGTTGTGTTGGATGCAGAAGGCAGGTATACACTCTTTTCCTCTTTAGCTTTGATTTCAAAGCTTGCGATATATTCTCCGCCTTCCTCTGTTACAGCATACTCAGCACCTACCGGGAGTTTG
>CAZALQ010000043.1:0-10002 GCA_964485605.1 uncultured Oscillospiraceae bacterium | reverse complement strand
TTCTAAACTATGCCATGCTCACGGCTATTTCTTCTTCACCGCTTACGTGGATCCCTTTGCCCATAGCTGGCTTGGATCTTCCACCTCAGACCCGAGAGTGCATATATATTATATCAAATATCAATTTATTTAACACTCTCGTCTGATTCTTAAGAATTCCCTTCCTCCACACTTGCAGATTCTTTACATATGTACAATATCACATGGTTATAGTACAATGAATGGGGAATGGAAAGGAGAGTGACCAAAGTGAAAGAGAATGACAGATATGAAAAATTCAAATTCAAAAGGATAATAAAGCAGTTGCTGATAACGATCCTTGCCATTGCACTGATACAGGTAGTCGTGTCATATACAAGAGCCTTAAAGTTTACCCGGTTTCTTGACATAAAGGAATATGATCTGAAAATACTATCTCTTGCAGCATTTACTGAAGACCAAAAAATCATAATAGATTTCGATGTAAAATCATCTGAAGGTACACCATCAAGACCTGCACTGGACAAAGATTTTAAAAAAGACTTTTCCCTTCATGTCTCTGCCCTTTCGAACAGATCGATATCGATAAAG
Source organism: uncultured Oscillospiraceae bacterium (assembly GCA_964485605.1). Classification (GTDB taxonomy): domain Bacteria; phylum Bacillota; class Clostridia; order Peptostreptococcales; family Anaerovoracaceae; genus RUG13409. The sequence goes on along the minus strand of CAZALQ010000043.1, from coordinate 9,432 downwards.
AATAAACAAAAACTTATAGAACAAAACAGACCCTGCTATAGTCTCTTCATTGCAGTGATGTCAAGAGGCTCGTCATCCATCGAAGATGTCAAGACCTATGAGCTGTTGATCACGGAAGAAGGAAATGTATATTTTTCGCCCCAATACAGCGGACTGCAGATCTCATTTAAATACAAAAACGGAGAAGAACTATTCAAATACATAGATGCTTTGTATCATGATACGAGCAATTAATGATCATCCTTTTCACTCATTAGTAAATATAAGAAGAAAGCTCCAGGCTATGTGCCTGGAGCAATTTTATGACCTATTTCTTTTTCTTCATTTCGAGCTGCTTTAGTTTCAGTTTGGTATTGTAGAAGTCCTTTGTAGTGCAGCCTGCTCTGCCGCCGCCTGCACAGGCGCATGCACAAGCACATGCACAGGATGCGCATGCACAGGCACAGCTGGAATGTGCGCAGCTGCTTCCGCCGCCTGATCTTCCGGAGCGTCCGCTTGAGCTTGAAGATCTGCTTGATGATGAAGAATGGGATACAGGCACGTGGATAACATTGACCCTTACATAAGTATTTGGATCTGAGGTATATCTATATTCTCCGTTCTTCTTGTATTTAAGAGCACCCTTATCCTCTTCTTTAAGCTTCTTTTCTTCGATGACTTCTTCGCTCTTAACAAGGCTTCTTCCGCAGTATTCACATACTGTTTGTCCCTCTTTCCTCACAGCACCGCAGCCGGGGCAGTTAGGATAGTATTCGATCTTTGTACGGGTGATCTTTGTCGTAGTATCACCGGATGCAAATCCTGATGCCTTGTTGTAAGCAGCCTTTACGGCTTTCCCTATAAAGTAAATGGGGAAGCCGAAAACAAGAAGGAATGCAAAAAGCGCGCCGAAGACCTCTGCCCAGCCATCTGAACTGCTGCTGCCTCCACCGCCGTTCCAATCATCAGGGTTATTGTATGACTTTGTCTCATCGAACATAAAGGCATCATTGGGATAGCTTATCTTAAGTTCAAATCTATCGCCGGGATCAAGGCTTGTATTCCAGTGAAGATATCCGTTTTCATTGACAGCGCCGAAAGACCACGAAGATGCCTTATCCATGTTCCAATAAACATCAAGGTTATCTACGGTGATTTCATCAAACCATCCGGGGACAAAATAGTAAAGGGTATATCCTTCTTCATAGGCATTCATCTCGTAAAGATAATCCTGTACTACTTCAAATTCAAAGCTTACTACTTCGTCCTTGTAATAGGATCTGTCAAGATAGATATGCATTATATCCTGACCGTATTCTGTTTCATAATATATGCTGTCAACAGTATCAGACAAGCCGTTATAGTCTACCCATCTGCTGTTAGGTATGCCGACCTTTACATCCGTTAAGGGTCCGTAGCTGTCTGAATCAAGGACCTTCCAGTCGATATGATATTTTAAATTGACTGTTCCGTCCTCATTAAGATCTGCGACGATCTGATAATTCAGTATCTCATCCAAAGGCTGCGCCGCATAGGAAGTTACTGCTGCAAAGGCAAAAACAACCGTAAGGCAAAGAACCAGAGCAAAAAGTCTTTTCATGCTATTCTTCATCGCTGCCTCCTCCTTCTTCAGAATAAACTCTTAAGGGGCAAAGTCCCTCCATTTTAGCTGAGTAGTCTCTGCACTTTTTGCAGGGCTCGCTTTCCCAGATGCTGTTCCAGTCATCTCTTAGCATGTCGCCCAAAACTTCGCCTGAAAGCCAGCTCTGGCAGGGAACGACCTTTCCCCCCGGAGTTATTGCCATGTTGGAAAGGCATGCTCCGCAGGTTGGTGTATTTATGCCAAGGTCTTCAAAGAAGTCATTATCTATCCATCCGGGAGATGTAAAGTTGATCTCCATGCCGTTTGCATAGCAGTAATCAACTGCTTCTCTTAAGGTCCTCATTAAATCATATTTGTTGAGCTGAAGGCTTTCTGACTCTTCTGAAAGTGCATTGCCCGTCGTAATAAGGCCTGAGCATGTTACATAAATGACTCCCAGATCGTGAAGGAATTCAAGAGTCTTTACATAGTCTCTGTTAAGGGTGCAAAGAGGCGTGTTGATGCTTACAGAAAGACCTGCTTCAAGGGCATTCTTTATGCCGTCAACAGTCTTTGCATACTGAGGAGCTCCCACAAGCTTATTGTGAACTTCCTTATCCCATGAATAGAAGGTGATCTGAAGACTGTCAAGTTCTGAGTTCTTAAGCTCTCTGCAGTATTCCTTTGTAAGCTTAACGCCGTTGGTGTTAAGTCTTGAAATGAACCATCTGGCATGAGAAATAAGCTCAAAGAGGTCGTCCCTCATGGTGGGCTCTCCGCCTGTAAAGGTGACCTGAGGAACTCCGGCTGCTCTTATCTTATCGAGTATGGTCTTCCACTCTTCAGTAGAGATCTCCTGCTCCTCTGCATGTTCCTGACCTGCAGCATAGCAGTGGATGCACTTTTGATTGCAATGCCAAAGTCCGTCCTTTGTCATTGCGCTGACCATGACATCCATTCTGTGAGGTGCTCTCATATAGGGAGCATAGTCGCCAAGGTTCATATAGCCTATTTCCTGATCAGGTGCTTCGCCCCTTGCAATCTGGGTAAAGCTGTTCATCATCAGATAAACATCTTCCTTAATCACTTTTCTGCTGAGAAGAGGATATACTGCCTTTACGCCTTTGCAGGTTTCTTCGAGGATGTTTTGAACATCATCATCGCTTACGGCTCTTCCGTCATATTTATTGACCTGCTTAATAAACTCTGAAAGGACCACTGCCCATGCCACATTGACAGGGATAATATCCTGGCCGTTAATAATAGCAACGCTCGGCTGGATCTCTCCTTCTGTAACTTTTGGCGGAATGAGATGAATCCTCACGGCGCCCGGTCCTTCAGGATTTAATGTAGTATGCAGAACTTCAGTGAAGTTTTCCTGCATATATCTTCTAATTCGTTTATCTCCCATTACTGCTCCTTATATATATATAAACTAAATACATAAACTACCTTTAACAATATCACCTGGCGTACTTTTCCGCAAGTTTCCTGTATTTATATGCCAGTTCTTTTGTTAAATCAGACTGTTTTGCCTTCCACTGCCAGTTTCCTTCGGCGGTTCCGGGGATATTCATCCTTGCCGATGAATCAAGACCCAGCATATCCTGAAGGGTTACGATGACCCATCCTGCCTCAGATGCGTAAAGCTTTTCTATGGCCTCATCAGATGCCTTCTTTGCTTCTTCCTTATCCATCCCCTGCTCTATATACCATCCTACAAGGGTATCGCTGTCATGGGTTCCGGGATAATATACCCTATGCCTTCTTTCCGAAGGGCTTTGGTTCTTCATGACCTCAAGGTCTGTCTGCCATACATTAAGCCCCGGGAAACCTGTAAGCTTCATCAGGTTATATACCTGCGAATCAAGAAAACCAAGGTCTTCAGCTATTATGGGGAGAGGCTTTCCGTCGCTGCTTAAGGCCTCTTTTATGGTCCTGAACATATCGATTCCTGGTCCCGGCATCCAATATCCATCCTTTGGACTTCCGTCATTCGGAATGGAAAAGTAAGCTGCAAATCCCCTGAAGTGATCTATGCGAACATAATCAAAATATTCGAGGGCATGTTTTATCCTTCTTATCCACCATTCGTATCCCGTGCTTTTTATATATTCCCAGTCATATAGAGGGTTGCCCCAGTCCTGACCAAGAGGTGTGAAATAGTCCGGAGGACATCCTGCATGCCTTCCCTTTTGGAAGGCCTTTGGATCTCTTTTTACATCCTCTCCGTCGGGAGCGACATAAATGGGAAGATCCCCTATGAGCTTTATTCCCTTGCTGTTTGCGTATTTCTTAAGTTCTTTTAACTCTTCAAAGGTACCAAGCTTTGGTTCAATTCCAAAGACATCGGGAGACATGTAGGGAGAATCTCCCATGCCTACGGGATTTACGGGAAGCATCTGCCAGTACTTAAAACCTGCAGAAGCAATAAAATCAACAAAGTCCCTTGCCGGCTGTCCAAGGCATCCTCCGGGAATGGAGCTTATATGGCAGAGGATTCCTGCTCCTCTTTCCAATTTAAGAGCTTCCGGTTTTTCGTCCATTAAAAGTATATATGCGGCAGAAAGACCTTCCATATCTGTTTTTAGGACTCCTGCTTCAACATGCTGTTTTGATGAAGAGATAAGTTCAAGGGCATATTCGCCTTTAAATTCATATTCTACGTGAATAGGATTATCGTTTCTGTTTGCAAGAACCAGTATTCTTTCGTCTCCTTCAAGGAGGAATCCAAATACTTCGCTTCCAAAATCAACAGGAGTAAACTTTCCGTTTGCAAGTACCGGATGATCTCTATAGATCTGGCCGAGGAGCCTATAGTAATCTATGAGTTCTCCGTTTTCCCTTCCCCAGGGGTAGGCGCCTCTGTTTTCGGGATCCTTTCCCCCATACATTTCAGCCTCATCTCCGTAATATATAGTGGGAACGCCGGGCATTGCATACTGAAGGGCAAGTCCAAACTTAAGTCTTCTTAAGGCATACCAGGAAAATTCTTTTCCGCCGAGAAGGCTCAGCGCTCTTTCCCTGTCGTGACTGTCTATTAAATTAAATGAAGCTCTCAAGTTCTCAGGAGGATAATTTTCCTCAAGGCTCAAAAAGCGCCTCATGGCATCTCCTGCAGAGCATTTAAACATGGCAAAATCAAGGAAAAGCTCCCTAAAGGGATAGTTCATTACCCCGTCAAGCTCCTTGCCGAAGAAGTATTCCCTGTCCTCATCATGACTGTGCTTATTTGATGCATCTTCCCAAACTTCTCCGATAATGACAGCTTCAGGATTCTCGGCCTTTGCAGCAGCCCTTATCTCCTTTACAAAATCATCCGGAAGCTCATCCACAACGTCGAGTCTCCATCCGGATATTCCTCTTCTTATCCAGTGCCTTATTACACCGTTTTCACCGCATATAAAATCCCTTAAGGAGCGGTTTTGATCATCATATTCGGGAAGGTCCTTAACACCCCACCAATATTCTCCTGTATACCAATCAGGATGCTCAGTCACATACCTGCTGTCTTTTCCGCTGTGGTTAAAGACACCGTCCAAAATGACCCTTATGCCAAAGCTGTTTGCACAGGAAATGAATTCATCGAAATCCTCATCGCTTCCGAACCTTTCATCTATTACAAAATAGTCATAGGTATCATAGCGGTGGTTTGTCCTCGCTTTGAATATGGGATTAAAGTATATGCAGGATACTCCGAGAGATTTAAGATATGGAAGTTTTTTCGTTACTCCCTTTAAGGTTCCGCCGTAAAACTTCCAGATAATGCCCTCTTCGTTTCTCTCGTAACTTGGAAGTTCATACCATTCTTCAGGATAGGTTTCCTCTTCATACTTTTCATTGGCAAAGCGGTCCGGAAAGATCTGATATACCACTGCATTCCTGTACCAACTTGGAACCAATGTCTCCTCATATACGGTTATCTGCCAGGGAGCAGGATTCTCCTGATATACGCATCCTTCTCCGCCAAGCCCGTCTTCCTTGTTGCCGTAATAATATACACTGCCGTCAGGAAAGTCTATTTCAAAGAAATAGAAGACAAGGCATGGAGTTTCAGGCATATCAAGCTCTGTGCTGAAAATGCCTTCGCCCATGGCCTGCATGGGAACATTTCTTTCTCCCTCTGTTTTGGAGAATGACCTTAAAGTGATACTGCAATCTTCAGATGCATAAATAGAAAAAGAAGCCCTCGAAGCTGTCTTCAAAGCTCCGAAGGGTTTCCTGCATTCTTCCTTTTGAGAATTAAAATAAAGAGTCATATAATTGTCTGTACTTCTTTGCAGATGCTTTCCATGAAAAATCTGCATTCATTGCATTTAGAACAAGGTGACCCCAGCTTTCTTTGTCATTGTACCAAAGGGTCAACGCTTCATCCAAAGCCCCGAGAAGCTCATGGGCATTGAAGTTTGCAAAGGAAAAACCTGTTCCTTCTCCTGTATATTTATTGTATGGCATGACGCTGTCCTTAAGCCCGCCAGTCTCCCTTACTATGGGGAGAGTACCGTATCTCATGGCCATCATCTGCGACAGCCCGCAGGGCTCAAACCTTGAAGGCATGAAAAAGGCATCGGACCCGGCATAGATTCTGTGAGAAAGGTTCTCATCAAACCTTTGAAGGAAAACTATTTTATCCGGGTGCCTTTCAGCATACCAGCTGAAGGCCTCTTCGTACTTTTTATCTCCTACCCCAAGTATGATGAGCTGCATTTCCCTTTCGCAGATATGTGGAAGTATATATGTGACAAGGTCAAGTCCCTTTTGCTCTGTCAAACGGGATATGAGAGAGAAAAGAGGAACCTCTTCCTTTACAGGAAGTCCTGTTTCTTCCTGAAGGGATTTCTTATCCTTCTTCTTGCCGTCCAGATCTTCCAAGCTGTATTTGAAAGGAAGAGCTTTATCCTTCTTTGGATCGTAAACCTTAGTATCAATGCCGTTCAGTATTCCTGACAAAATATTTCTTCTCTTGTTTAAAATGAAGTCAAGATCCTCGCCAAAGTAGGGCGTGCAGATTTCTTCAGCATAGCTTGGACTTACTGTTGTAATTCTGTCAGAATAGCAAAGAGCTCCCAGCATAAAGTTTACGGTATCCTTGTTTTGAAGAAGCTGCCAGGCAGCCGGTGTTGAAGCAAGTCCTAAAATATCGCCGAGGAGCATCTCGGAAAACATACCTTGGAATTTGATATTGTGGATGGTAAAGACTGTTTTAATATCCTTTGTCTTTTCGGGTTCTCTGTAAAACTCCCTTAAAAATACGGGAGCCAAAGCTGTTTGCCAGTCATTGCAATGGAGCACATCGGGATCAAAATCCATATGAAGGATAGCCTCACAAACCGCCTTTGAAAAGAAGGCAAAACGCTCGCCGTCATCGAATTCACCGTAGATCCTATCCCTTTTAAAATAGTATTCGTTGTCTATGAAATAGCAGATAAGCTTTCCGAGCTTTAATTTAAAAAGTCCGCAATACTGGTTTCTCCATCCGAGAGGAACATTAAAATTCCCCATGTATTCCATCTTATCCGTATACTCTTTGGGGAGAGCGGAATACTTGGGCATTATGACCCTCATTTCGTATTTTGATGTATTTACACTGATGGGAAGTGACCCTACCACATCTGCAAGTCCCCCGGTCTTTATAAAAGGAGCACATTCAGATGCAGCAAAAAGAACATTTATCTTTTTCATAGCTTAGAATTCTTCTCCACGACAAATGGCAGTGCTTCGCTTCCCTTTATTATGACATCGCTGCTTATCTCGGCATATTTATCGAGAACAGCATTTTCAATGTGAGTATTTTTACCCACTCTGCAGCGCTGCATGATTATGGTGTTTTTAACAACAGCGCCTTCTTCGATAATGACATTTCTGGCTATAACGGAATTCTCCACCTTTCCCTTTATGATGCATCCGGATGAAACTATTGAATTGCTTACATCGGAATTTTCCCTGTAAAGAGTGGGAGGAGCATCCTGAACCTTTGTCATAAGTCCCGTGAGAATTTCCTTGCCTACTTCAGGATCAAAAAGATCCATATTTGCCTTTACATAGTCGCAAACATTCTCAAGAGATGCCACATATCCGTCATATATATACTCGCCTATAGGATTGTCTTTATCCTCTTTTGCAAGTATTTCCGTAAGATCCATATTTTCACTGTTTTCATAAGCTTTAAAAAGCTCTAAAAGATAATCCTTGTCAATAATCATGCAGTCAAGGAATTTATGTCCGTCCTTTGAGTAAAGGAAAGTAACTCTCTTTTTGCTCTCAACATGGTAGCGGCTAAACTTATCAAAGTCAGGTCTCATTACCTTGGAAGCATCGCAAAGAAGAACGTAGGTTGCCGTGCTTCTGTCTACAAGCCTTCTGTTCCTTATGAGGTCCTTTAGAACAAAACGGCATTTATTCTCTCTGTCACCGTAAACAGTCCCCGGCATAACGAAGAGTCCGCCTCTTCTCTTTGCAAGTCCCCATGACTGTCCGTTCCCAACATGGTCCATGATGGATCTGTAATAGAACGGAGTGAAAAGTCCCACTGTGCTTATCCCGCTCCTTACAAGGTTTGTAAGCGGGAAGTCTAAAAGTCTGTATCTTCCGCCGAAGGGAAGTGATGCTACAGGGCGTCTGTCTGTGAGATGTCCGAAGGCATCGCTGTCGTAGTTGGCTGATATAATTCCTAAAACACCTTTCATTTCTATCCCCCTAGCCTATAACCTTTATTTCATCATCGCTTCCTGAAACTTCACAGTTTTCGGGAACGACATAATTCTCATCGACAATAACTTTCTTAAGTTTGACACCTTTGCAAATATGAGCGCCGGGAAGAATAACACAGTCTTCGATAACTGCATCCTCATCCACAACAGAACCAAGACCGACTATTGAATGAAATACCGATCCCTTTATAATGCTTCCGTTGCAAATCATGCTGTTCTTTACGCTGCCCTTTTCTCCGATAAACTGCGGAGGATAAATATTTGAATTGGAGTAAAGCCTTACGTTTTCATCAAAGATGTTGAACTCAGGATTCTCGCCGAGAAGATCCAGGTTTGCATCGTAATAACTCTTTATGGTTCCTATATCTCTCCAATATCCTGCAAACTTATATGAGAATACTCTTCTTCCCTCGGCAAGAAGTTTCGGGATTATATTCTTGCCAAAGTCCTTTTCGGAAGATTCATCTTCATGATCTTCAATAAGGGATTTTTTTAATATATCAGTAGAAAAGATATATATACCCATGGATGCAAGGTTGCTTTCCGGCTTTTCAGGCTTTTCAGCAAAGCGTGTTACTCTTCCGCTTTCATCAACTGACATGATGCCAAAGCGGCTTGCTTCATCCCATGGAACTTCCATGACGGAAATGGTAAGATCGGCATTGTTTGCAATATGCTCATCAAGCATTTTGCTGTAATCCATGGTATACAGGTGGTCACCTGAAAGTATTACAACATATTCCGGATCGTAGGTTTCGATAAAATCGATGTTGTGATATATAGCGTCTGCTGTACCTTCATACCATGATCCACCGGTCTGAGTCGCATAAGGAGGAAGGACGTGCACTCCTCCGTCCTGAACATCAAGATCCCAAGCAGCGCCTGTTCCCAGGTATTCATTTAAGATCATAGGTCTGTACTGTACGAGTACGCCTACGGTGTCTATACCCGAATTGGCGCAGTTTGAAAGGGATGAATCTATGATTCGATATTTACCGCCAAAGGCTACAGCGGGCTTTGCATTCTTTTGAGTCAAAAGGCCCAGTCTGCTTCCCTGGCCGCCGGCAAGGAGCAAAGCTATACACTTTTTTCTTTCCATTAGAGTTACCATACCTCCTCTGCATATTCCTTTATCGTTCTGTCACTGGAGAAGAATCCACT
>CAZALQ010000042.1:5897-10045 GCA_964485605.1 uncultured Oscillospiraceae bacterium | reverse complement strand
CTTCATCATCGTCGTCATCGTCGTGATGGTGGTGGTGATGATGCTCATGCTCATCTTCATCATCGTCGTCGTCATCATGGTGATGATGGTGATGATGTTCATGTTCATCTTCTTCCTCTTCCTCTTCTTCTCTGATGTGCTCTTCGATGAGGGCTTTAAGTTCTTTAGAAAGAGAATATTCTCCGTCTACAACCTCTAATATCTGCTTTCCTGAAAGGTCATCCCAAGCTGCTGTAAGAATTACAGCGTTCGGATTAAGACCCTTTATGAGCTCCACTACTTCTTCAACGAGCTTTGGATCACACATCTGAACTCTTGAGAGTGCTACGCAGTTTGCTGTTGCAACCTGGTCATTAAAGAATTCTCCGAAGTTCTTAAGGTACATTTTTGCCTTCTTGCAGTCTACTACAGTAGTCATGCCGCCAAGCTTAAAGAGTCCTTCTCCTGCAGCCATAACTGCAGCAGCAACTTCTGAAAGCTTGCCTACTCCTGATGGCTCAATGATGATTCTGTCAGGATGATATTTTTCCTCAACTAATTTGAGAGCTTCCTTAAAATCTCCTGTAAGGCTACAGCAGATGCATCCTGAATTTATCTCTCTGATCTCAACTCCGGCGTCCTTTAAAAATCCGCCGTCGATACCGATTTCACCGAATTCGTTTTCTATGAGAACGATCTTCTGTCCTGCATATGCTTCTTTTATGAGCTTCTTGATGAGGGTTGTCTTTCCTGCTCCAAGAAAACCTGAATAAATATCAATACGTGTCATTTAAAACACCTCCATAACAAAAATTTGCATCTCTTAATACAATCATAACAGTATATCACAAAAGACCTAAAACCGTTAGCGGGTTTTAGGTCTTTAATCACACATTATTCAAATAAATGCTAAATGAGCGGGAAACTGAGAATAGCTTTGAAGAGGTCTCCGTCTATGGATAGTTTCAGTGAGCCTCCCTGAAGCTCTGCCATGCTCTTTGCTATGGAAAGACCAAGGCCGTTTCCTTCGGTAGTCCTTGAAGAATCTCCCCTTGTAAAGCGCTCCATGAGCTCTTCTTCTGACATGTCAAGAGGATCTCTTGATGTATTTTTAAAGCTTATGACCGCATTCCCATCTGATTCTTCCAAAGAGAGATAGACTCTTGTCCCTTCCTGGGCATATTTGCAGATGTTATTCATGAGGTTATCAAATATCCTCTGCATCCTCCTGCCGTCAGCCATGATGCGAAGCTCCTTTTCCGGGACCTTAGTTATGAGTTCAAGTCCTGCTGCTTTGAGCTTTTCGTCATATTCACCGTCTGCCTGCTCAAGGAAGACCGATGCATTGCATGGAGCCAGCATGACTTCCAGATTTCCTGTAGAAGCCTTTGATGCCTCGACAAGGTCATCTATGAGCCTTTTCAGTTTTTCGGACTGCCTGGTAAGAACCTCCGAGTATTCTGTTATCTTTTCATTATCACAAGGTTCTTTTGAGATGAGATCTGCGTAATTGATTATTGATGTAAGAGGAGTCTTGATATCGTGAGATACATTGGTTATAAGCTCTGTTTTCATCCTCTCGCTTTTAAGCCTGTCCTCAACAGCAATCGCCATACCTCCGGCAATGTTGTTTAAGTTTTCTCCGTGCTTTTTAAGATCCCATACCATGCCCTTGGTATCCACATGATACGAAAGGTCTCCTGCAGCAAGGGCTTCGCCTCCCTTTTTTAGTTTTTTCAAAGCCACGGCAAACCATATGGCAGCTACCGCAAGAGCAAACTTTACGATGAAGTCAATGAACACAAGGCCGTAGCTTGTATGATATCCGCTCATCATTATGCAAAGGTCTATAAAGAGGAAGACTGCTGCAGCAAGAACTGTCTTCCAAACTATAGGGATGTTCCTGATTGTAGCCAAGACAAAGGCACAGAACTTTTTGAGTTCTTTCCAAAGCCATGCAAGTCCCTTCCATATAAATTTAAGGCAAGAGCCTATGGCTGTATTTTCAAAGAACTTCTTTTGTTTGATCCTGCAGGATGCACTCATGCAAAGGCCCAGAAGAAGGCAAAGGTCGAGCAAAAGAACTGCTGCAAAAAGAACGATTACAAAAGCGTCATTGTAAGCGAAATTGAAATAATCTTCCATCCCGAGAAGCGGCAAAACGGCAGCGCCTATGCATACAATTGCAAGTATATCAAATGGCACCTTGTTTAAGGGTCCCGGGAATATTTCTTCGCTGCCGGGGTGTCTTCCTGACACTCCCATGAGACCTACAAAGGAAAGGACCCCGAGAAGTAGTGATATGACAGCTATGACATATACTGCATACCTGAGCTCATAAGCTATATCTACAAGTTTTGTAATGAGATCGACCGTCCTTGATGCATCAGAGCCGGGCCTTACAGCCAAGGATACAGTGTATATTTCTGTGTCAGCAGCTGTTTCTGAAGGATAGTAATTACTCATGCTATATACTTCCTTTGCTATTCCTTCGGCATCTCTTACTACGCAGTACTGCGTTGTATATTCCCATGTCTCTACATCCAGATAGCTAGCGCTCGAAAGAACTATAGTTTCGTTTTGATCCGTAACAATATAGTCAAATTCTGTCTCTTCATTGACTCCATCTCTTTTATTAGCTGCATTCCATACTAAGGAGTACCCCTTACTGTCATTAAGCACTTCATCTATTACTTCTTCTTTGACAGCTTCTTTTGTCCTGATATATATATCAAGATCGCTCTCTATATAGAAGAAAGCGAGTGCTGCGCAAAGAACAAGCGATACGACTGATATTACGCACACTATGAACAGGAGAGTCTTTCCTCCTAAAGTTCTTGCAAAATTCTTCATCTTTTTCTATCCTCTTCCATCTTGTACCCCTGACCGAATACCACCTTTATATACCTTGGATCGGCCGGGTCTATCTCTATCTTTTCCCTTAAATGTCTGATATGAACTGCGACTGTATTATCTGTCCCAAAGGGTTTTTCCTGCCATATGAGGCTGTAGATCTCCTTTGGCGAAAAAACTCTTCCCGGGTTCGAAATGAGAAGCTTAAGTATCTCAAACTCCTTCGGAGTAAGAAATACCGGCTCTCCGTCAAGAAGAACTTCCTTTGTCTTATCATTCAGCTCAATACCCCCATTAACAAAATATTCCGGCTTAGCTGTGCCGCCTCCAAACTTAAGATACCTTCTGAGCTGAGACTTTACTCTGGCAGATACCTCCAATGGATTGAAAGGCTTAGTGATATAGTCATCTGCTCCCACGTTAAGTCCTAAGATCTTATCCGTATCCTCGCTCTTTGCAGTAAGAAGTATGATTGGGATATTGCTCTTTTCTCTTATCTTTGCCATGGCAGTAATGCCGTCCATAACAGGCATCATGATATCCATAAGGACGAGCTGAATATCCTCTTTTTCGACAGTCTCAAAAGCTTCTTTTCCGTTAAAAGCCTCAAATAACCGGTAATCAGGATCTGAAAGATAGATCTTGAGAGCGTTGACTATATCTTTGTCATCGTCGCAAATTAAAATATTTGGCATTTGTTTCTCCGTTAATGTGCTGCAGACACGAGTGCAGAATAGTTCTTCTGCACTTTTCGTCCTAATTATATATCACAGCTATATTAAGGGGATAGATGTTAAAAGATTAAGAATTGATTAAGAAAAACACCTGCCACATACTTGGCAGGTGCTGGAAAATCAGTTAAATATCAGATATTTTGATTCTGTGCTCGTTTAACTAAATATATTTTTCTATGGTTATAAAAGTCCTGTCTTTTTTAGAAGTGCCGCCGACTTCCTTAAGTATGCATTTTCCCTTTCCCCTGAGGACGACTATATCTCCTTCCTCGAGCTCCTTGTCTGCCTTCATGCATTCCGCATGATTAACAAATACAAGTCCCTGCCTTATGGCTTCCTGGGCCTTAGATCTTGCGCACCTGTATGCAGATGAAAGGAATGCATCAAGTCTTAGGGATGCGACCGTATCCTTTATTTCCTCCGTCCTTATTTCCGAAAGATTAAGCATTTCTATAGGCACAGTTTCAAGGCTGAGTTCTGTCCTTCCTGCCTTAAAATAGTTGGCAAGAAGGAACTCCTCCATATCCTTTAAGATAATGATGTCAGCTCCCGATGAATACACGACTATATCTCCGGTCTTTG